>JAISTL010000118.1 GCA_031272615.1 Methylobacteriaceae bacterium
GACTTTTACCATGAAATGACACCTATGTTGTAATTTTATGTAAATCGTAGAGCATTTTTGTAATTATTTGTCAATACCGAATCGTCACGCCCCGCATCTCTGATGGATCAGAGTCGCGAGGTGCACCGGTGCAACGAAGGCGAAATCCGACAACAATTTGAAATAACACCAGAATGTTATCCACATGCTCCCTTCAAACGTCGTGGGAGCGACAAACCCGGCAATCTGAGATTTCAACTCGTTACCGGAAATTGTCATCTCTTCGCGTTTTAGGCGGAGTGTGCGCGAAAGCATCAATCGTGATTTCAAACAGCTGTGATACGCGGATATAATCCGGTTCCGCCTTGACATGCTTTGGCTAGACTTGAAGCGAAATTTGGTGCACAACAGCTGCGGGATTTTTTAAAGGAGTTTGGGATCCATGGCGGAAACCCGAGAGCGCTCACCGACGGCGAAGGAAGATACCTCGCAAGTTTCAAGACGCTTGACGCGGCGCGAAATAAATTCGCTAAGGCAAGAGATGCTCGAAGCGGACGAGGAAGCGGAGAAGTACTTTCTGGAGAATCTCCCGCCGGAACTCATTCATCCGAGGTGGCGCAAGCCGCAGGGCCAACAGTCCCCGGAGTAAGCAAAACCTACTCCACCTTTGAAGAAGCGCAGAACGCGCTGTTGAACGAGGTGCCGGAACTGGGAGGCGGCGGCCGGTCCGACCTTTCGGCGGCGCGCACTCCCGACATGGGCGGCGAGGCGGCGACACGCTTCGAGCAGGTGAGTTACGGGATCAACAAGATTCCGGTGCTGCGCTGGTTCGATCAGAAGGTGAACCCGATCTCGCGCATCGCCGCCAGCAAGAGCCCGACGGCAAGAAAGCTGTTCTTTCTGCTGTCGGAAACCAGCCGCCTGTTCAAGGAAAACTTCGAGGGCCTTTCGCTCACCGGCAACATTCCGGCGGTGTCGCGATCCATCACCCTGCTCAAGAACACGCTGACCTACAAATCCAAGAAGATCATGGAGGACGGTTACGCCGGCTATGTCTATCGCGACGCGCAGCAGGCGCCGCGGGTGAAGCCGTTCCTGAGGGCGCGCATGGCGCAAACCGCGGGGCGCCTATTCCCGCTCTTCCACCCGGGAACTGCCGTTCTTTCCGGCCAAACGCTCGACGAGTGCGGACAGCAGCATCTCGGCCTCCCGCGCCAGCACCCACGGCGGATTGATGACGAACAGGCCGCAGCCGTTCAGTTTGGCCGGGTCCTTGGGGCGCTGCATCATCAGTTCGGCTCTGAGCAGCGGCCGGTCGCAAGCCGCTTTCAGGGTTTCCCACGCCGCGTCGGCCGGTGCGCGTTCCTTCACCGGGTACCACGCCGTATAAATCCCGGTGCGCCACTTGCGCGCGGCTTTGGCAATCTCCCGCACCATGCGGTCCAATTCGTCGGTTGCCTCAAACGGCGGGTCAACCAGCACCAGGCCGCGCTTTTCCTTCGGCGGGATGAGCGCCGTCAGGGCGATCCAGCCGTCCAGGTTCAAAACCTTGGTGTTGGTGACGGCGTTGAAGCGTGACGACAAGGTTTCATAATCCTCCGGATGCAGTTCCACGAACACGCCGCGATCCTGCGGGCGCAGCAGCTCCCGGGTCAACGCCGGAGAGCCGGGATAGATGTTCGGCCCGAACCGGCGGCGCACTTCGGCGAGAACATGACGATAGGGCGCGAGGAGCTGTTCAATCTCCGTTGAAAACGGTTCGTCGAGGCGCGCGATTCCGTTCGCGGCTTCACCGGTGCGCTTGGCCTCATCCCCTTCGAGGTCATAAAGGCCGATTCCGGCATGGGTATCGATGACCCGGAAGGGCTTCTCCTTCCGTTTCAGGTAATCGAGAATACGGCTCAGGAGCGCGTGTTTCATCACGTCGGCGAAGTTTCCGGCATGGTAGGCGTGGCGGTAGTTCACGGCATTGGCCTCCTGACGGCAGTGGTTCCGCTTACGGAACCAGAGTAACGGGACCGAAGGAGCAGCGGTCGCGGACATCGTCGCCGCAGCGCCGGAAGCTCCTCAAATTCTTTTCCAGGCACACCCGCACTTCCTGAAGAATGCCCCGGTCGCACTGTACCGCCGTCATGTTGGACAGCAGGCCGGGATTGGCCCGGGAAAACGCCTGCTTGATCTGCTGAACGGTGAGGGTGCGTTGGACGCCGGGTTTGGTGAGAACATCGGGAATGGTCACCCGGTCATAGGCGGCGCGCACGGTGCGGAAGTATTCCGCCGGCGCCAATCCGGTGCATGTGCCGTGCTTGCGCCATTCGTATCGGGCAAGGCCGGTGTCGGGAAACACATCCTTCACGGTTTCCATGTCCCGGAACGACGGGTCGGCGGTTCGGGTGGCGCAATCCGACGGGAAGCCCCGTTCATACTGGGGCCACAGACCGTGGACGACAAAGCCGAGCGCGCGCGCACACTGGGAGCGGCTGCTGTTGCGCGAATCGGCGCAGAACCCGCGGGACCAGCTCAGTGACAACACATAATACGTGAAATCCCGGCGGGAAGCGTTGTTTGCCGGTGATGGCCGCCGGTCATCCCGGCGCGGCTGCGGGCGGTTTTGAAAATCGGAGGACGGTTGCCGCACCTGTGCCGTTGATGAGGACATGCAGCCCGGATGCGCGCCGGAAAAAGCGAGCGTTCCGGCCGCGACAACAGCAGCGGTGAGCAAACGAATCAAGGACGAGCGGCTCGACATGCGGCACCATAAGCCCGGTTGCGGTCAACGCCGGTGACGCACCATTGCACGCCCCAGCCCAGACCGGCAAAACCCAGCCCCTCTCGAATGGAATATTGGACACGGCGTTTGCGTCCGTCGGACATGACCGCCGTGCCGGAGCAGAACCGCCGCAGGATGGTGTTGCGACCCCACGGATCCCAGGCCACCTGGCGAACCCTCTCGATACGGTCTATCGACAGGGACGAATTCCAGAACGCCCGTTCCTTGGTGCGGAACTTGGCCGAGATATCGGCAAGCACCGAAGGGGACGAGCAATCCGGCAGCGGGTTTGCCGCACAGCCGGGCCCGGAGAGAGAGATGAGGCAGATGGTGATGAGAATACCGGCGAACCGCATGGTTGAAGGCCTCCGTCCCGAACGGGAATCATGAGAAATCTGAAAAAGAGTGAAACGCCCGTTACACAGTAGATTCGCGCTCTTCGAGCTGCGAAGAGGTTATAAATCATTAACGATTTATGGTTAACAAATAGTTTTGATTTTGAGAAAGATGTGCCTGGCGTCCGCATAATTCGAAATTCAGGCAATTTGTGGACCGGGGGGGAATGAATTGTCTCACCGGATACAAAAAACAACCGGGGCGCCGGGTGGCGGCATACGGACGGGAACCCATCTTGAAGGGAACCGACCTCACGAAAGGAAGTGTTCCGCTCTGCACAGCGTGCAAATCCCGCCCGCAAAAGGCGGAAAGAAAACAAATAAAACCTCAACAGGGATTGATGGGTTTATGGTACACAGCCGGGCAAAACCGGCATCAGCAACAGAAGAATGATGGGAATCACTCATATAGGACTATATGTTCACGATTTGGCGAAAACGTCGGCGCTCCACCAAACCCGGCCCGGTGCCACCCGCGGCGAGCTGTATCACACCCCCGAAACCGGGCTCCGGACATATACGCCATCGCCGACAACCGCTTCGGTTACGCGCACATGGCTCTGTCATCGGGAAGCGAAGCCGCAGTCGATGACCACACCTCCCACCTCCCGTCTCGCGGCTCGCGGCCGGCGGCCGCCGGCTCCCCGGCGGGCCGCGCGTCGCCGGCGACGGCTATCATGAATTGGTTTCAGGCTGAGGCGTGTGGAACAATTATTCACCGGATAGTGCGAAACGGATCGCCCGGAATTCGCCGCGCCGCAAGGGCGTGCGTTTTGCGCGGTTGACTATGGCAGGCGGCGCCGTTATGATGGACGTCACGTGATAGGAATAAACCCGATTCGCGGGTGAAGTTCCTTTCGGCGTTTCCAGGAGCATCCCAATGAAAAAGAGCTTAGCATTCATGGTTGCGTCAATAATGACTATGTCCGGCGCCTACGCGCAATCCGTCAAACTGCCTGCTCCGCAAGCGCAGGGCGGCGTGCCCGTTCTCGAGGCGATTGAAAACCGCGCGTCGGCGGTTGGCGCGAGTTTCCCCACGGGCGCTGTGTCCGCTGAAGAGCTGTCCACGCTGCTGTGGGCGGCGAGCGGCCGCAACCGCGCCGGCAAGGGCTGGACGGTTCCCACGGCCATGGCCAAAGACCCGTATGTGACGATCTATGTGGTCGGCAAGGACGGCACGTTCACCTACAACGGCAAGGAACACGCCCTGGAACCGGTGGTGACGGATGACCTGCGCGGCAAAATCAGCGGCCAGGGTTTTGTCGCCTCGGCCTCCCATGTGCTGGTGTTCGTCTCCCGCGATACCGACCAGGGCAAGCGCTTCGGCCAGGTGCTGGTCGGCGCCATGACCCAGAATATTTATCTGGCGGCCGAGGGGCTGAATGTCGGCGTGCGCTACATGGCGACCATGAATCAGGATTTCGTCCGCAACACCTTCAAGCTGGCGGCCGATGACGTCGCCGTCTGCATCATGCCCATCGGGCATAAATAAACCAATCGGAACCCCCGCGGCCGGGCGTTCAGGAAACCGTCATCTCCTGGGTCCGGCCGTCGGCATGGGCCAGGCGCACGCGGCCGCCGCCGGCGCGGCTCAGTGTGCGGGTGATGTGCGCGCTGTCCATCAGCGCGAAGGCAGTGGCGAAAGCGTCGGCCTCCGTCGCGGTGCGGGCTTCCGCTTCCACCAGCGTATAGCGCTTGGCCGGCGCACCGGACACGGGGTGAACCACTCCGGACGCGATGCCGACGCGGCCAACGGAGACCGGCCGCGGATCGGACGTGGTGACAACGCCGCCCAACTCCATCCGGTAACGGTGAATGCCGAGGGTGTGCAGCAAAGCCGCCGTTTCGTCGATGGCGCGCCCCTGAAGGAAACCGCCGTAGGACGGAAACCTCGAAGCGCCCCGGACCGGCGCCGCGGCGGGAGAAAACAGCCCGTCGGTAAGGGCGGTGAGGCGTGCGGCTTCGCGGGCAATCTCCCGGTCTTCCCTGTCGGCGAGAGACAGCAGGCGGGTACTGATGCCGGCGGCCGCGGTTTTCAGCCTGGCTGTATCGGCAATACCGCCATCGAAGAGGGTGAGTGCCAGGGTCGTGCCGAGCATCGGCAGGCTGAGAGTTTGCATTGACGTCGCGGCGGCAAGCGGAGCGGCGAGAATCAGGGCGGTTCCGGCGGTGAACAAACCGACGAACCGGCGGCGGGAAAGGGGTTCAGACATGAAGCTCCTACTCATCCTGTTGCTGGCCCGAAGCATCCGGGCGAATCACTTGACGTTTGCGGCACACGAATGTACCCGGTGCGGCATCGGGATCAACCCGCTTTTGAGCCGGGAGTCGCATACCGCGTTCCGGGGTTTTGTGCACCACAAAATGGGCGGATTTGAGATCAAGGTGTTTATTTCGATCCCATTGAGGGTATGATTTGTCGAATCGGCCGGGCAGTATCGGGAGACAGAAAACATGGAAGAGGAACGGATTGTTTATGTGAACGGCGCGTTCGTCAGGGAGACGGAGGCCAGAATTTCCGTTTTTGACCGCGGATTTCTGTTCGCCGACGGAATCTATGAAGTGAGCGCCGTTCTTGACGGGAAACTGGTGGACAATGTCAACCATATGGAACGTCTGGAGCGCTCGCTCAGGGAAATCCGCATGGCCAACCCCCATTCCCGCGAACAGTGGGTGGAGTTGCAGAAGGAGCTGGTACGGCGTAACAATCTGGTCAACGGCTTGGTGTATATGGAAGTGACCCGCGGCGCCGCCGATCGGGATTTTCATTTTCCGCCGGCCGGAACACCGGCGACGGTGGTCATGTTCACCCAGGCTTTTGAATATGAGCATACAGCCAAAACCGCGAGCGGCGTTACGGTGGTCACCGTTGCCGATTTGCGCTGGGCGCGGCGCGACATCAAGACCATCAACCTGTTGGCGCAGGTGCTCGCCAAACAGCACGCCCTGGAAGCGGGCGCCGATGAGGTGTGGATGGTGCAGGACGGTTTCGTCACCGAAGGCGGCTCCTCGTCATCGTTCATCGTCACCAAAGCGGGCAGCATCGTCACCCGGCCGCTCTCCCACTCCATTCTGCCCAGCATCACCCGCAAGGCGCTGCTGAAGCTGGCCCAGGAGCAGAAACTGGCCGTCGAGGAACGCCTGTTCACCGTCGAGGAGGCGCAAAAGGCCGTGGAAGCGTTCATGGCCAGCGCCACCTCCATCGCCCTGTCGGTGGTGTCCATTGACGGCAAACCGGTGGGTGACGGCAAGCCGGGGCCGCTGGCGGCGCGGCTCAGGGAACTCTACTTCGATATGGCCCGGGCGTGAATCCCGCTGAAACCGGCGAAAGGAAGCCCTGAGATGAAGGTTCTGGTGGTGTGCGGGCACCCGCGCACGGAGAGTTTTTGCGCCGCCCTGGCTCAGGCCTATGCCGACGGCGCGGCGGCGGCGGGGCACGAGGTGCGCCTCCGCCTGCTGGCGAATGTGCCGGTGGATCTGGAACCTCCGAGCATGACGCCGGACCCTTCGGCCGTGGCGGAGTGGGCGCGCGAAGCGCAGGCGGATGTGCTGTGGTGTGACCATCTGAGTGTGGTGACGCCCATGTATTGGGGCATGGTGTCCGCGACGCTCAAGGCGTGGATTGACCGCGTCTTCACCTCCGGTTTCGCCTATAAATTCCATTCAGGCAAACCGTGGCCGGATAAACTCCTTGCCGGGCGCTCGGCCATGGTGATCATCACGTCGGATACGCCGTGGTTCGTGTTTCGCTGGGTGTGGGGCGCGCCGCTGATCAAGCAGTTCCGGCACCAGATTTTCGGGTTGTGCGGCTTCAAGCCCGTCCGCTTCACCTATTTCGCCATGATGATACGCTCCACGCCGGAAAAACGTCAGCACTGGCTTGAAATCACGCGCAAAAAAGGCGCGAAGCCGGAAGCCCCGGCAGTGTCCGCTGCGACCGCTTCGTCTTCGTCCACCGCGTCCACCGGCGCACAAGAATGCGTCGTTCCCCGGGAATGACGGCGTTACCCGTCTCACGCCCCGGTCAGTGTTTTGCCTTCCGTCAGCAGGGAGTCGATCAGCGCCTCGATGGAGGTCTGGCGTTTTCGCTTCAGGCGTTCCGCCGCCAGAATGTCCTTGAGTTCCGAAAACACCCGGTCCAGGTCGTCGTTGACCAGCACATAATCATAATGATGCCATTGGGCGATTTCCGTCGCGGCGTTCTTCAGGCGTTTGGCGATGGTTTCGGCGCTGTCCTCCGCCCGCCGTTCCAAGCGGGATTTCAGTTCCTTCATCGACGGCGGCAGCACGAACACGCTGACGACGTCCTCCGCCAGCTTTTCGATGACCTGCAACGTGCCCTGCCAGTCGATGTCGAAGATGACGTCGCGGCCTTCGCTCAGGGCCTGCTCCACCGGGGCCCGGGGCGTGGCGTAGAAATTGCCGTGTACTTCCGCCCATTCCAGGAATTCGCCGCGGCCGCGCTTCGCCTCGAAGTCGTCGCGGCTGACGAAATAATAGTGCACCCCCTCGATTTCCGAGTGCCGCCGCGGCCGGGTGGTGGCGGAAATGGAGAGGGTCAGCTGCGGGTCGGCCGCCAGCAGACACTTGGTCAGAGTCGATTTGCCGGCGCCCGAGGGCGACGACAGGATAAACAGCAGCCCCCGGCGTTGAAAGGAGGCGGGCAGGGCGGCGCGTGCGTCCGGCGTCATGGCGTTACTCCACATTCTGAACCTGTTCGCGGAACTGCTCCACCACCCCCTTGATGGTGAGGCCGATGCGCGAAAGGGAAACATCGTTGGCTTTGGCGCAGAAGGTGTTGGCCTCGCGCCCGCATTCCTGCGCCAGAAAATCCAGCTGGCGCCCCACCGCCGTCGTGCTGCTGGTGAGGGCGCGCACCGCGTCGATGTGGGCGATGAGGCGGTCCAGTTCTTCCCGCACGTCGGCCCGCGCCGCAATCAGCACCGCCTCCTGGTGCAGACGATCCGGATCGAGGGAATGACTGCCGCCGAGGAGATCGGCGATTTGTTTGGAGAGCTTCTCGCGGACGGCCTCGGGCGAGCGCGCCGGATGGGCGTCGGCCTGGCGCACCAGCTCTTCCAACTGGTCCATCTGCTTCAGAATGATCTCCTCCAGCGCCTGGCCCTCCCGCCGGCGCGTCTCCTTGAGCGCGGCCACCAGGTCGGTTCCGGCGGCGTTGAGCGCGGTGGTGACCGCCTCTTCCCCGGCCGGGTCCGGCCCTTCGTCCACCCGGACAATTCCCGGCGCCGCCAGCAGGCCGTCCAGAGTCGCCACGCCGACGCAGTCCGGCAGCGGGATACGGGCGAGCCGATCGAGCAGCGCGGTGAGCGCCTCTTCGTCGATGCTCACCCGCGGCGCCGAGTCGCTGCGGTTCACCGAGAGCGTCAGCTGGCACTGGCCGCGAGCCAGGGATTTCTGCATCACGCCGCGGATGTGCTCCACCACGGCGTCAAACCCCGAGGGGGTGCGGGCTCTCAGTTCCAGGGTGCGCCCGTTCACGGATTTCAGCTCCATGGTCCACTGGAAACTGTCAACGGTGCCGCCGGCGCGGGCGAAACCGGTCATGCTGGAAAGTGCCATCAGTCCGCTCCCCTCATCTGTCTTTCGCGTACCGCTGCTATGCGACAGCTTGGCGCGTCTGTCAAATGCCGACAGCAAACCGACCAAAAATCTGAAATCCAAATCCAAAATTCCCATTGCAGTCCGGGGGTTCTCGTTCTATGAGAGCGCCCTGAATCGGGAGTCTCCGGTGCACTTGTTGAGAAGGGTTTACATGGAGTGAACACGCAGTCCGCATCCGCCCCGCCGCGATCCGCCCCCCCCGTGCCGACAATGCGCAATTTCGCGCCGTGGAATGACCCGGCTGCGGTGCCGCTCATCCGCTTGCGCAATGTCACCAAGCATTTCGGCAGCACGGTCGCGGTCAACAATCTGTCGTTCGACATTTATGAAAACGAATTCTTCTGCCTGCTGGGCCCGTCGGGCTGCGGCAAGAGCACGCTGATGCGCATGATCGCCGGCTTCGAGGAGCCGACCTCCGGGCTCATCACCCTCGACGGCAAGGATCTCGCCGGCGTGCCGCCCTACCGGCGCAACATCAACATGATGTTCCAGTCCTACGCGCTGTTTCCGCACATGAATGTGGAGAAGAACATCGCCTTCGGCCTCAAGCAGGAAGGCATGGCGAAAGACCTTATCGCCGAGCGCGTCGGCGAGATGCTGCGTCTGGTGCAGCTGGAACCCCTGGCCCACCGCTATCCCGACCAGCTCTCCGGCGGGCAGAAACAGCGCGTCGCCCTGGCCCGGGCGCTCGCCAAGCGGCCGCGGGTGATTCTGCTGGATGAGCCGCTGGGCGCGCTGGACAAGAAACTGCGGGAGGAAACCCAGTTCGAGCTCATCGATATCCAGGTGTCGTCGGGCACCACCTTCGTGGTCGTCACCCACGACCAGGAGGAAGCCATGACCATGGCTGACCGCATCGCCGTGATGAATCTCGGCAATGTTGTCCAGGTCGGCACCCCGGCGGAGATTTACGAGCAGCCGAAAACCCGCTTCATCGCCGAGTTCGTCGGCGACGTGAACATTCTCGAGGGCAAGGTGGTCAAGCAGACCGAAGACGGCCTGTGGCACGTCGCCTGCGCCTCTTCCGTTTCCGATCTCATCATCGACGATCCCGACGAGGTGCTGGAGGCGGGGCAGGCGGTGGCCATCGCCGTGCGCCCCGAAAAAATGACCATCAGCCACGAGAACGACGCCCCCGAGGGCGAACCCAACCAGCTCAAGGGCGAGGTGTGGGATGTCGGTTACCTCGGGGACTGGACGGTGTACCGCATCAAGCTGGATACGGGGGAGTTCATGCGCGTGTCCCAGGCCAATGTCGCCCGTCTGCGGGATGTGCCCTTCGATTGGGAAGACCGGGTGGTGATGTCGTTCAAACCCGGCGCCGCCATCATTCTGTCGCAGTGACGCGCCCATGAACACGTCGCCGAAACTCTCCGCCCGTATCGCCCGCGCCGTCGTTCCGGCGATTCCCTGCCTGTGGCTGCTGGCCCTGTTCGTCACGCCGTTCGTCATCGTTCTCAAGATGAGCCTGTCCGACGTCGCCATCGCCCAGCCGCCCTATACGCCGCTGTTTGACTTCGGCGCCCTCGGGGAGTTCCTGTCCGGGCTGGACATGGAAAACTACGAGATGCTGCTGGGGGTGCCGCCCCTCCATTTTATCCATGTGCTGCTTCTGGCGGTGGTGGTCTATGGGCTGGGGGTGCCGCTTGCCCTCTATATCGCCGTCGAACGCGGCCCGCGCCGCGCCGCCGTCGTGCT
>JAISTL010000125.1 GCA_031272615.1 Methylobacteriaceae bacterium
AAGATTGTGGTCTTCCCGGCGCCGTTTGGTCCGAGCAGGCCGACGGCCTCGCCGCGCCGGACGTGCAGCGACGCATCCATCACCACCACCCGGCCGC
Organism: Methylobacteriaceae bacterium; assembly: GCA_031272615.1. Taxonomy (GTDB): domain Bacteria; phylum Pseudomonadota; class Alphaproteobacteria; order Rhizobiales; family Beijerinckiaceae; genus Hohaiivirga. The sequence goes on from JAISTL010000125.1 coordinate 98, forward strand.
GGTAGCTTTTCCGCAAGCCCCGGGCCGACAGGACGCCTTCTTCGTCCAAAACGTTATCCACGGGCGGAACAAACCGCACGTCGGGCACCGGCGACGCGCCGCCGCCGCGGCCCTGCTGCACACTTCCGGCGGGATCATCCTTCGGCATCGCGCTCAGTGCCCCGGCTTTTTGGTGGCGCCCGGAGTTTTGGTATCCTCCGGAATGATCATGGTGCGGACACGCCCCTGAATCTTGGCGATTCCCGTCGTCACATCATAAACGAGATTATCACCCTGGGACAGGTTGTCGCCGTCCTTCAGAACAACGTTACCCTTGAGAAACACCTTGTTGATCTTGCGCTCGAAGGTGGCGTGATTGCCGGTGGCCACCTGGGTTTTGGAAACCAGGGTCACCGGCCCGAAGCATTCGATGACGCGGATGTCCGTGCCCGAACCGGGCAGCCCGCCGCCGGCCTTGATGACGCCGCCGGATTGGGCCTGTGCGTCCGCTCCGGGTTCCTCTTTGGGGGCATAAAATACCTCCATCGTCGTGCATTTCAGCGTCGAGTCGCCCTGCACCGCGATGACGTTGCCGATGAAAACCGCCTTGTTTTCCTTGTCGAAAATGTCCAGCTGGTCCGACGTGATGTGAATCTGCTGGGAGTTTCCGGCCAGGGTATCCATGGCTGCCGGGCCGGGCGGCGGCGCGTTTTGCGCCCACGCCGGCGTGAGGCCGAGGCCGAGTACCACCAGTATCCGCGTTGCTATCGCCATGCTTTGTCCCCATCGTTGTCCGCGCCATCCGTCTCTTCTTCGGGAGATGGAGAAACGGGCCGTTCCTCCTGCACCGGGGAACCGGTATCATAGAATACAGCATCAACATTGCGCCGGAAAGATATTCTGTTGCCGTTATCGAATATTTCCAGCCCCCGGGAGCGGATTTCCCCATCGGACATCAGCACCGTCACCGGCTCCACCGAGCTGACGGCGCCGGAGCGCATGTCGATGAACGCCGATTCCAGCATCATCTGCTGGTTGTCACTGGTGGTGACGAGAATGTTCCCCCGGATATCCAGCCGCTCATCGCGGGTATCGTAGGTTCCCTCGTCGGACAGAATCCGCACCGAAGACTGCTCTTCATCGGTGATAAAGGCGGCGTCCATGCCGGTCAACTGCAGGATGTGCATGTTCTCCAGGTCCTGCACCGCCTTCAGGGCGTTGATGCGATAGGGAAAGCCGCGGCTGCTGAAACCGGTCAGCACCGGGGACTCCATCGTCACTTCCTTTCCGGAAATCTGAATGTCGGTGAGCCCGACGCCGCTGCGGTCCCGGAACGGGTCCAGCCACATGGCGACGGCGATTCCGGCGACCAGGGCAACGCTGCCGACCGGAATGAACACCTTGAGAAACCTCACCAGGCGCGAGTGGCGCATGGCCGCCCGATAGGCTCTATGGTATCGTCTGTTGTCGTCGCTTGCGCCCATATCCGCCTGTTTCATCCCGACGCCGTTGCGGTGCCGTCACTTTTATTCGGACTGCGGGCACTAATCAATAGGCTGCCGTTGCCCGACAATCCCGGCGGCGCCTTTCAGCTGTGGGCAAAGATATCCGTTTCCTGCCAACCGTCGAGGTCCAGCACGGCGCGCCAGGGAAGAAACGAGAAGCAGGCCGCGGCCAGTTCCGTCCGGCCTTCCCGCGCCAGCATGTCGTCCAGTTTCTGCTTCACCGCGTGGAGGTGCAGCACGTCGCACGCGGCGTATTCCAGCTGCGCCGCGGTGAGCGTGTCCGCGCCCCAATCCGAGGATTGCTGCTGCTTGGACAGATCGACTCCGATGAGTTCACGCACCAGGTCCTTGAGGCTGTGGCGGTCCGTATAGGTTCGGGCCAGGCGCGAGGCGATCTTGGTGCAATAGACGGGTTTGGGCATCACTCCCCAGGCGCGGTACAGCATCCCGACATCGAAGCGCGCGTAGTGAAAGAGCTTGAGGACGCTTTCATCGGCCAGCACGGCGATGAGGTTTTTCGGCGGTTCCTGCCCCGGGACAATCTGCACCACATCGGCAGTGCCGTCACCAACCGACAGTTGCACCACGCACAGCCGGTCACGATGGGGGTTGAGCCCCATGGTTTCCGTGTCAACCGCAAGGGAGGGGCCGGGCCGGAAACCGTCCGGCAAATCGTTCCTGTGAAAGCGTATCGTCATCGACAACTTCGACTCTCCCCGTTCATGAACCGTGTACCGCGCCTCATGCCCGCCGGAACGTCAAAATGCAACGCTTTTTTGCGCCGGATAAGGGAAAAAGAGCACGCCGCCATTCCGCGAAACAAGCTCAGCAGAATGGTCGGCGTACATCTAATGGACAGTGATCATCCCCTTGACAATCTCGTAGAGATGTTGGGGCATGATATTTTTGGAAACCAGCTCTTCGGAAGTTT
>JAISTL010000171.1 GCA_031272615.1 Methylobacteriaceae bacterium
CAGGCAGCTCCTACCCAATACCATCTCGTATTCCGGAAGCACCTTCAAATTCCTGAAGAGGAGGTAATGGTTTGTTGTATCGCAATCGGATACGCGGTTCCGGATGACCCGACGACAAGCTTCAGAACGGAACGGGAGGATGTGGATAATTTCACCGCCTTTATCAAGTGAAACGTTGAAATTCAGATATCGGAACAGACGGTTTTTCAGGAGGAAAAACAACTTTTTTGCCAGGGAGACAAAAGGGCGTCGGCAATCGGTTTTAGAATATTCTCCCATGACGGAACGATCATCGGGGAACCCGCGGGAACTCGCAAGAGTTGGCGAAATCCCTGAAAAATAAAACCAGCAAGGAGGCTGAAAATGAAAAAGTATGGGATCGCTGTTCTCCCCGGAGACGGCATCGGCCCGGAAGTGGTGGCAGAGTGCACCAAAGTACTTAAAGCGCTTCAAGGTCATATCGGAGGTTTTGAACTGGACCTGCAACACTACGATGTCGGCGTCAGCCGCTTTCTCAAGACCGGCGTTGCCATGTCCGACAGTGATTTCAAAGCATGCCGGGACGCCGATGGTATTATACTGGGTGCAGTCGGGATGCCTTCCCCTGATTTGCCTATGGTGGTCGACAAAAACGGCACTGAAGTATCGGGGCATGTGATGTTCAGGCTCCGCTTCGATTTGGATCTCTTCGCCGGGGTTCGTCCCATCAAGCTGTGGCCGACCGTTCCGTCGGCGCTTGCCGGCCATGAAAACATCGATATTGTCTTGGTGCGGGAAAACACGGAAGGGCTGTTCGCGTCCTACGGCGGCGGCATCGTATTGAAAGATCAATTGGCGGCGGACGTGCAAATCATCACTCGCGAGGGATGTGAAAAGGTGTTCGATTTCGCCTTCAAACTGGCGATGAACCGCAAGGGTCGATTGGGAGAAGGACGGTTGTCCGACGGCAAAAAAGTCGTTACCTGTGCCCAAAAAGCCAATGTATTCCGCAGCTTCGCTTTTTTCAAGAAAGTATTCGGAGAAGTGGCGCAGAAATACGCCGGAGAAGTGATGGAGGATTATGCGTTCATCGATGCCCTTACGCTCTGGATGTTGCAAACTCCAGAGAAATTCGATGTCGTTGTTTCGGAAAACGCCCACGGGGACATTATCTCCGACATGGCGGCGGCCTTCGTCGGTGGTATGGGAATGGCGCCGTCGGGAGACATCGGTCTTGAATTCGCCATGTTCCAGCCTGCTCACGGAACCGGACCAACCATTGCGGGTAAAGGGATTGCCAATCCGACAGCTACGGTTCTGTCAGGGAAAATGATGCTGGAATGGCTGAGCGACAAACACAATGACCCGACACTGGCCGCCGCCGCTGTGTTACTCGACAAGGCGGTGTATAATACTTTTGCCAAGGGCGTAAAAACCTCCGATATTGGTGGAACAGCCTCTACCAGCGCTTGGGGTGATGAAGTTGTCGCCCAACTCAGGGCGCTGCCCGTTTAATCGGACTCTGTCTGCTGTTTCGGCGAGGACTTCCAATATGGCAGGGCCTCCGCCGGAACAGCGGAATTACCGGAAGTTTCACGTTTTGAAGCCAACAAGGAGAATATGGATGGCAATGACGATTACCGAAAAGATTCTGGCACGTCACGCCGGAAAGGAAGAAGTCCATGCCGGGGAGTTCGTTACCGTCACGCCGGATTTTATTTTTGGTAACGAGCTCGGCACGGGTCTCGCCATAGAAGGTCGGGAGGAATTGCTGCAGAAGCGCGGCATTTTCGATACATCGCGGGTTGCGGTGATCCCCGATCATTTTACCCCCAACAAGGACATCACGTCTGCGGAGCTCAGCAAGACCGTGCGCGAGTTTGTTCGCCGCTATCACGTCGGGCATTATTTCGAAGTCGGGCGAATGGGAATTGAACATGTTATCCTGCATGAAAAAGGCCTGGTGGTTTCCGGGGATGTCATCGTCGGCGCCGATTCCCACAGCTGTACCTACGGTGCCTTGGGGGCTTTTTCCACCGGCGTTGGCAGCACCGATTTCTTTGCGTTGTTGATCTCCGGGCAATTATGGTTCTCCGTGCCGGAAACCATCAAAGTAGTGTTGAAGGGCAAATTGTCCAAATGGGTTACAGCCAAAGACGTTGTGTTGTATCTGGTCGGTCTGCTCGGCGCCGATGGCGCCCGTTACAAAGCTCTGGAATTCCACGGCGACGGGGTGAGGAGCATACCGCTTTCGGGCCGTTTCACCATTTGCAACATGGCCATAGAGGCCGGAGCCAAGAATGCGGTTTTCCCCGCGGACGAACTGACAATCGCGTATCAGAAAGGGCGTGCTCAACGTCAACCGGTGTATTATGAAGCTGACGCCGATGCAGTCTATTGCGATGTCATCGAAATCGATCTCACATCATTGAAACCGCAACTGAGTTGCCCGCATCGGCCCGACAACGTCAAACCGTTTGCCGAAGCTGTTGCCGGCAAGAATCTCCCCGTCGATCAGGTTTTCATCGGTTCTTGTATCAACGGACGCATTGAAGATCTGCGCGAAGCCGCCGGCATCCTGAAAGATCGGGTCGTTCACCCCGATACACGGCTGATTGTGACGCCGGGCAGCCAGGAGGTGTATCTCCAGGCGGTGGAAGAAGGATTGGTTCAGATCTTCATCAAGGCCGGAGCCGTTGTCAGCACGCCCACCTGCGGCGCCTGTATCGGCGGTCACATGGGAGTCCTTGCCGGAGGCGAACGCTGCGTTTCCACCACAAACAGAAATTTCAGGGGGAGGATGGGACACTACGATAGTGAAGTGTATCTGTCCGGCGTGCCCGTAGCGGCGGCATCCGCGGTACTTGGCCGTATCGCTCTGCCGGAGGAGTTGCAGCCATGAGCGAACTTGTTTTTACCGGAACTGTCAGGCGACTGGGAGATTTCGTCGATACCGACGCCATCCTGCCTGCCAAATATCTTAACCTGACGACGCCCGAAGCGTTGGCTGCCCATGTCCTGGAAAATCATGCTCCGGATTTTCGCAAAATCTTGCACGCGGGGGATATTCTCGTGGCAGGGCGCAATTTCGGTTGCGGCAGCTCACGCGAACATGCGCCGCTGGCTCTCAAAGGCAGCGGGGTGGCGTGTGTGATCGCAGAATCCTTTGCACGCATCTTTTTCCGCAACTCCATCAATCTCGGCTTGCCGGTGGTGGAATTGGCAGACGCCGGGCAGCTCGCCGAGGGGCATACCGTTCGGGTGGATTGCGGCGCCGGTCTGGTCAGCGACGAAACCAGCGGAAAAACGTATAAAGTGGCACTGTTCCCGGATTTCATGCGTGAGATCCTCAAAGCCGGAGGAGTGATACCTTACATCGAAAACCAACGGTAAGGCATAGTGTCCCGGACTGTTCCCATCCCCCCGGCGGGCGCCCCTCTCCACCGGGCGGGCCCAACCGGTGCGCGTCCTCCTCAGCGAGACCGGTTATTTCAGTAAGGCCCGCTTTGTGCGGGCCTTGCTTTTCCTTATGAACGAAGGGTTTAACGATCCGTCGGCATGGGAACGGCGCACGGAAAGGGTGTTCCGCCCCCTACCGCTGCCGGAATGACGCAATCGCCTTGGAGGAGCGCGTCATGTTTTCGTGCATGTGTTTGGGCGCGATATTGATCAGGGTCGACTGCAACAGGCCAATGATGGCGATTTCACACATGCGGGCGATGTGCAGATATCTGAGGTCGTCGCCGATGTGGGCGCTGTAGCACAGGGGGATGGACACCATTTTCACCAGGCTGGAATTGGCGAAGGCGGTGATGCCGATGGACACGGCGCCCTGCTCGATGGCGCGTTCCATGAAGTCAAGCACCGTCGAGGAGCTGCCGCTGAAGGTGATGCCGATGGCGACATCGTTTTCCTTCAACCCGGCGGCGGCCATTTTCCCCAGGCAGTAATCGGAAAACAGGTTGGCGGAAATGCCGAGCTGCAACAGGGCGTGGTAGGCATAACTGGCGCTGGCGCTGTTGTTGCCGTCAGCGTAAATGAACACGTTGTTGGCGGAACATATGGCTTTGGCGGCCCTGCGGATGCGGGCGTCGTCCACCAGCAGCAAGGTATCGGTAATCGCCTGGGTGTCCATGGCGATGAGCTTGTTCTTGATGGTATCGACGGAATCCGTGAGGCTGATTTCGAGATTCTCGGCAAAGGGAGTCGAAATCTGCTTTTCGACACAGAATTTCAGATCGGCGAACCCCTTGTAATGGATGAGCTGGCAGAACCGCGTCATGGACGGTGGCGTTGTGCCGATTTTCTTCGACAGCGAGGTGATGGAATGGGTGAGAATAACCTCGGGATGGTCGGAGAGATAGCGTGCGATCTGTTTCTGGGATTTGGAGAAGGTGTCGTATTTCGCCCGGATACGCGAAAGATAACTGTCATCGTTGTCCGGAAATTCCAACCTGTCATGCATTGTTGTGCGCCTTCTTTCGGGTGGCTTTTTCCGGAATCATGCGACTCCGGTTGAAAATGTCAACCGTTTTCACGCGCTCCCCCGCCGCCGACGCGCTCATCCGGTTGTGCCCGCCGCCTCCCGGCGCTCCCGTTCCTTGTATTGCATACGCTCGTAGATGGCGATGATGAACAGGGAGATAATCAGCGGAATAATGAAATAGAACGCCCGGAACACCACCAGCGCCGCCAGCACCTGGGATTTGTCGATTTCCGGCATGGCGGCGATGAACAGCGCCTCGAACACGCCGACTCCGCCGGGCACGTTGCTGACCAGCGCCACCGAGAACGAGGCGAGAAAAACGCCGAGAACGGCGATATAGCCCGGATTGCCGGCGTCGGGCAGCGCCGAATAGATGATGCCGGCGGCGCCCAGCAGCTCCAGCGGCCCGACGAGCAGCTGACGCACCATCACCTTGGGCCGCGGGTATTCCAGCAGGAACCCCCTGACGTGCAACGGCCGCATCTGCATCAGCGAGCCGATGATATATGCCGCGACAAACCCCAGCATCAACAGCCCGACGGTGCGGGCGAACAGCGGGTCGGTGAGGAAGCCCGGCAGCTGCAGCGGGCTGTCTTCCGGCAGCTGGATGCGCGCCAGCAGGTCCGGCCGGATGGTGAGCACACACCCGCTGAGAATGACGACTCCCAACGCGAAGGTGAAGGTGCACAAGGTGACGAGAACGGCAATCTGCGCCGGCGACAGGCCCTTGGACGTATAGGCGCGGTAACGCACCACCGCGCCGGAAAACACCGACGCGCCGAGATTGTGCCCCAAGGCGTAGGTGGTGAACGAACACAGTGAAATGAACAGCCAGGAAATGTGATGGATGTTCAGATGGATGAGCGCGAGGCGGTCATACCACGCCAGGGCGAAATAGGCGACACAGGTGGAAAACAGCGCCAGGCCGTAGTGGTGGGGCGGAATGGACCTGAGGTCGTTTTCAAATTCCTGCCACGTCAGCCCGTGCAGTTTCTGGTACAGGAAATACAACGCCAGCGACAGGGCAGTGGCGGCAACCAGCGGCCAGACGACTCTCTTGACTGTTTTCATCAAACCTTTTCCGCCCCGGAACGCTCTGATGACCAGACGCTCCGGGCCCTTGGCTGCTTGTCATTGACGGAAACACCGCCGGCACTCTCCAGCGCCGGGCTATAACAAGACTTTCCCCCGAAAACAACCCTCTTGATGCGCTTCGCCCGGCAAATATGCCGCTACTTGCATTCGGCGCGGGCGCGGTCCAACGCCTTGGAGAAGCCCTTGAGGGAATAGGTGTCGGTGGTTTTGTTGCCGCGCTGGGAGACGGAGACCAGCTTCAGGGTGGCGCCCTTGCGCATCGCCGCAACCAGGCTTTCCTGGTCTTCGGTTGACTGGGTCCAGATATTGCCGCTCTCGACAGCCATCGTAAACGACGCGTCTCCCGGTGAGACGGTGATCTTCGGCTCGGTCTCGTCCTTGACCGGGAACCCCACGACAAAGGCCACTTCCCCGGCGATTTTTTCATCCGGCCGGAAGGAGACGAATACGAACCCCGGATCGCGCTTCAACCCGCCGGGCTCGCGTTTTGTCGGCTGGGACATGGCGTAACACACCTTTTTCACCCCCTGCGGCGTGGCGTAAGCGCCCCAGGAATCAAATTTTTCCAGCAGGCCCGCCCCGACATCCTGTGCCGTTGCGCCGGTTGTTCCCGCCGCCAGTGCGGCGACGCCGGAGAACACCAGCACGGTTACCAATTTTCTACAGTTCATTTGAGGAACTCCCCGAACTCGATAGTGTCACGCATACAGTACGCTGATTAAGCTGTGATATAGTAAACGCGGAGGCAAAACGATATCGCCTCCAAGTTAATTTTCGCGATGTGATTAACCGGACGTTACCTGTCCGGCCGCATTCCAACGTCCCGGCTAACGGTGAAATACGGCGAAATTAGAGCATGATCCGCCGGACGCCGGCGCGGTGTCAGGCGCAAAAGGCGCGGCAAACCCAAGGCTTCCCTGCGGCAGGCCACGGCGACGCGCAACCGGTGGTGCGCAGCCTGCTATTTTTTGTCGCGTCCGGTTTCCAAGCCGGGTTTTTTCCACTAAGGAGAAATCATCTTCACTTTTTTCCCTTCGCGGTGTTTTGTCGCTTGAAGGGGGAAGGGAAATGCGGCAATACGCATCATCTCAATTTTAACTGGAACAGAGGTTACAGGATAATGGCACGTAAAAAAATCGCTTTAATCGGCGCCGGGCAAATCGGCGGCACGCTTGCCCTTCTCGCCGGGCTCAAGGAGCTGGGAGACGTGGTGCTTTTTGATATCGCCGAAGGTGTTCCCCAGGGCAAGGCGCTGGATATCGCTGAGGCCTCTCCCGTCGAGGGCTTCAACGCCGCCTATTCCGGCACCAACGGTTACGCCGAAATCAAAGGCGCCGATGTGATTATCGTCACCGCCGGCGTTCCCCGCAAGCCGGGCATGAGTCGCGATGACCTGCTGGGCATCAACCTGGGGGTCATGGAGCAGGTGGGCGCGGGCATCAAGCAATACGCTCCCGATGCCTTCGTCATCTGCATCACCAACCCGCTGGACGCCATGGTCTGGGCGCTGCAGAAGTTCTCCGGCGTACCCGCCCACAAGATCGTCGGCATGGCCGGCGTGCTCGATTCCGCCCGCTTCCGCTATTTCCTGTCGGAGGAATTCGGGGTGTCGGTGCAGGACGTCTCGGCCTTCGTGCTGGGCGGCCACGGCGACGACATGGTTCCGCTCGCCCGTTATTCCACCGTCGCCGGCATTCCGCTGCCGGACCTGGTGGCCCTGGGCTGGACCACACAGGAAAAGCTGAACGCCATCATTGACCGCACCCGCAAGGGCGGCGGCGAAATCGTCGCGCTGCTGAAGACCGGTTCGGCCTTCTATGCTCCGGCGGCCTCCGCCATCGCCATGGCCGAAAGCTATCTGAAGGATCAGAAGCGGGTTCTGCCGGCGGCGACCTATCTCAACGGTCCCTACGGCGTCAAGGACACCTTTGTCGGCGTGCCGGTGGTCATCGGCGAGAACGGTGTGGAGCGGATTGTGGAAGTCACCTTCACGGCCGATGAAAAGGCGATGTTCGAAAAGTCGGTCGGCTCCGTCGCCACGCTGGTGGAAGCCTGCAAGAAAATCAATACGTCGCTGGCATGACCGGTTCAGCCGGGCGGTTCTCCCGGATATGAAGGAGCAAAAGGCGCGTGGGTGGAGCCCCGGCCGTTTTGCTCCTTTATCGCGGAGACCGCGTTCAAACTACAATTGAGGGAGAAGGTTCGTTCTCTTGAGTGATGTGTGGCGAACCCCCGGATGAGCGGGGCGTTTCGCGATCGGGTGGTCAATGTACGTCTTCAGGACGCGAGAACCAAAAGGAATTGCAATGTATCGTAAGAGAATCAAGCTGGAGAAGCTTCTGAACAAGGTTGTCGATGCCGACGCGGCCGCGGCCTTAATCAAGGATGGCATGGTTGTGGGGATGAGCGGCTTCACCAAGGCCGGTGAAGCCAAGGTGGTTCCCCGCGCCATGTCCAAACGCGCCGAAAAGGACCCCTTCAAAATCACCCTGATGACCGGGGCCTCGCTGGGCAACAGCATTGACGCCAACCTGGCGGAACACGGCGTTCTGGCGCGGCGTATGCCGTTCCAGGCCGACCCGGTGCTGCGCAAGGCCATCAACGCCGGTTCGGTGAAGTTCGTCGACCAGCATCTGTCGGAACTGGCCGAACACCTGAGCGCCGGGCAGATTACCCCGGTGGATGTCGCGCTGATTGAAATTGCCGGAATCGACGAAGACGGCGGCCTGGTGCTCTCCACCTCGGTCGGCAATTCGGCGGCGTTCCTCGCCAGCGCCAAGCACATCATTCTCGAGCTGAACACGGCGATTCCCGAAGGGATTCGCGGGTTCCACGACATCTACCGGCCGAAGCTGGCGCCAAACCGCGAGCCGATTCCGGTGCTGGCCTCCGCCAGCCAGATCGGAACGCCGACGGTGCATGTGGATGTCGACAAAATCGACGCCATCGTTGTCAACCATGAAATCGACAGCCCGGCGTCGATTTTTGACCCCGATGCCGAAACCGGCGCCATTGCCGGCCACCTGGTGGATTTCTTCCACAACGAGGTGAAGCACGGCCGCATGACCAACAGCCTGTTCCCGCTGCAGGCGGGCATCGGTTCGGTGGCCAACGCCGTGCTGCAGGGCTTCCTCAACAGCCCCTTTGAAAACCTCACCATGTACTCCGAGGTGATTCAGGACAGCGCCTTCTATCTGCTGGATTCCGGCAAGCTGACCTTCGCCTCGGCGGCGGCGCTGTCGGTGACGGCGGAAATGCTGGAGCGGTTCTTCACCAACCTGGAGACCTACCGCGGACGCATCCTGTTCCGCCCGCAGGAAATCTCGAACAATCCCGAGGTGATCCGGCGTCTCGGCATTTTGGCCATCAACACCGCCCTGGAGGCCGACATCTACGGCAACATCAACTCCACCCATGTCAACGGCACCCACATGATGAACGGCATCGGCGGCTCGGGGGATTTCGCCCGCGCCTCGCGCATCGCCGTGTTCGTCACCAAGTCGCTCGCCAAGGACGGCAAGATTTCGTCCATCGTGCCGATGGTGCCCCATGTCGACCACAATGAACACGATGTGGATATCCTCGTCACCGAGCTGGGGCTGGCGGACCTGCGCGGCCTGGCGCCGCGGGAACGCCCGCCGGTCATCATCAGGAACTGCATGCATCCGAGCTATCAGGACATGGCCATGGACTATTTCGAGCGCTCCCTCAAGGGCAACGGCCAGACTCCGCATATCCTCGGCGAGGCGTTCTCCTGGCACATCCGCCTCAAGGAGACCGGCTCCATGCTGCCGAAATAACGCTTGCCGCGAAAAGGGGCGGGCCTCCGTGCCCGCCCCGCCGTCACCCACGGGCGTGGGGGAAGAGTTTTGGTGGACCGGGTGGACACGGTGGACTTGGTGGACACCAAAGGCTTCAAAGTCGGCAAAAACGTCCACCCGGTCCACCATAACGCCCCAATGCCAGTTAGAGACTCCGCGATAAACCCCGGAGGGGTGACCCTCTTGATAACCGCGGGTTTCAACCCGCGGATCAGGTCGGACCAA
>JAISTL010000210.1 GCA_031272615.1 Methylobacteriaceae bacterium
GGAAATCTGTTGATTATCAATGTCGGTGACGATTATTTCCTGCTGCTGGCGGGCATGAAACAGATACATGTGGACGTGGGCCAGTTCGTTCTCGAGGGGGAGGCGGTGGGAACCATGGGCGAAAAATCTTCTTTATCCCCGGTACTTGTTGCTGTAGATACCACCCATCCCGTGTTATACGTCGAACTCCGCAAGGACGGCGGTTCCATCGATCCACAACCGTGGTGGGTGCACATTCAGGCTGAAAGGGCTCCTGGCTAATGCGAAACATATCTTTGTTCGTTCTCGGCGCAACATTCGGTATCGTCGGAGCGATGTTCGTCGCCAAAACCGATTTGCTGTCCACCACGGCGGTTGTCGCCGCTCCGGCGGACACCTACCGCAATTTGCGGGTGTTTGGCGATGTTTTCGACAAAATCCGTACCGATTATGTGGAAGAGGTGGACGAAACCAAGCTCATCGAGGCGGCCATCAACGGTATGCTGACATCGCTGGACCCGCATTCCGGTTATCTGGACGAGAAGAGCTATGCCGACATGCAGGAGAACACACGGGGCGAATTCGGCGGCCTCGGCATGGAAGTGACCATGGAAGACGGCCTGGTCAAGGTGGTGGCCCCCATCGATGACACTCCGGCGGCACGGGCGGGAATCATGGCCAATGACCGTATTTCCCAAATCGATGACGAGCCCGTGATGGGGCTTACCCTGTCCCAGGCGGTGGACCGCCTGCGCGGCGAAATCAATTCCAAGGTCACTTTGAAGGTGTTGCGGGCCGGAGCCAAAGAACCGCTGGAGTTCACCCTGACCCGTGAAACCATCCGGGTGCGTCCGGTCAAGGCCCGCGCCGAAGGCGATGTGATTTATCTGCGCCTTTCCCAGTTCAACGAACAGAGCTACGACAATCTGCGTTCCTCCATCGACGACATCACGTCCAAAATCGGCCCGGACAAGGTCAAGGGTTTTGTTCTGGATTTGCGCAACAATCCCGGCGGCCTGCTGGAGCAGGCGATTCGCATCTCCGACGCCTTTCTGGACCGTGGTGAGATCGTCTCCACCCGCGGCCGCGACCCCGATGAAATTCAGCGCGCCAGCGCCAAGCCGGGCGATCTGACCAAGGGCAAGCCGTTGGTCGTGTTGATCAACGGCGGCTCGGCCTCGGCTTCGGAAATCGTCGCCGGCGCCCTGCAGGACCACAAACGCGCCACTCTTATCGGTACCCGTTCCTTCGGCAAAGGGTCCGTTCAAACCATCATTCCCATTGCCGCCACCGCCGGCGTACGTCTGACCACGGCCCGGTATTACACACCGTCGGGGCGCTCCATCCAGGCCACGGGCATCGAACCCGATTACGAGGTTCTGCAGGATGTTCCCGACGAGTTGAAGGGATATGACCAGACCCGCGGCGAAGCCGGTTTGCGCGGACATTTGCGCAACACCACCCCCGGTGAGGAGGGCAAGGGCTCTTCCGCCTATGTGCCGCTTGACCCCGCGAAGGACCTGCAGCTGAAAGCGGCGCTGGACTTCATCAATACCGGCAGGATTCCCGAACCGCCGGCGAAGACCTCCGAAAAACAGTCGGAAACCGCCGCCGCCTCTCCGGCGCCGGTTCCCTCCGTCAGCCCGCCGGCGACACCCCCATCGGCGAGTCCCGCTCCACTTCCGCCCCCGGCTGTTTCCCCTGCGGTCGAGCCGCCGCCTTCCGCCGCCGTTCCGGACTCTCCGCCTTTGCCGACGCCTGTTGTTCCTTCACCCGAAGTTCCCAGCGAATCTCCCGTTGAATCGCTTCCTCCGGAGTCGCCGAACACACCCGTGTCTCCCGACTTGCCTGAAACCCCGTCGCTCCCTGCACCGTCATCTTCTCCCACTCCGTAGCGGTATCCTGCTGAACGAACGAATCGGACCGCGTGTCGAAAGGGGAATGAATGACTGAGAAAAACGGCAAGTCCGCGCTGTTGCCCTATCGTCCCTGTGTGGGGATTATGGTGCTGAATCACGAAGGGCTGGTGTTCGTCGGCCGGCGCAGGACCCGGGGCAACAAGGAACACAATTCCCCGTTGCATGTCTGGCAGATGCCCCAAGGCGGCATCGACAAGGGCGAAGACCCCCTGCACGCGGCGTTGCGTGAGCTCTATGAGGAAACCGGTATGCGCTCGGTCACCCTCCTGGAGGAAGCGCCGGATTGGTTCACCTACGATATCCCCCGGGAACTGGTAGGGGAGCGATGGCGCAACAAATACCGCGGTCAGACGCAGAAATGGTTTGCCTTCCGCTTCACCGGCGACGAGGCGGAAATTGACCCGACTCATCCCGGCGCCGGCGTCCGGCATGCCGAATTCGAAGGCTGGCGCTGGGAGAAAATGGAACGCCTGCCGGAGCTGATCATTCCGTTCAAGCGCGCGGTCTACGAGCAGGTGGTGACGACCTTCGCCCATCTTGCGCAACCGTAACCCGTTACCGGTCGGCCCCGCGCAACACCGCCAGCAGCACTTCGATATGCCGTTCCGCCGC
>JAISTL010000231.1 GCA_031272615.1 Methylobacteriaceae bacterium
CATTTTCCCCACCTCTGATTGATTTTTAAATACGGGTGCCGCGAACTATGATTGCTTTCCAAACCTTGTCAAGTGCGTTCCATGCCGCACCGGGGTGTTTATCCACGGTTCCGCACAGAAACGCGGCAAAACGGACGAAAGAGAGCGATATCGCGTATTGAACGCCCACGGAAAGGGGGGCAGGAAACGCCTCCCCACCGGTTGGAGAGGCGCAAACGGGCGTCCCCGGGCCCTCAGTCGCCCCTGACGACCCAACGGCCGGTTTTCCGCGCCCCCTCACGCGCGAGCAGACCTTTTTCTTTCAGCGCCGCGATGGCGCCCTGAACGGTGCGTCGGGATTTGCTGACCGCCTTCGCGGTTTCCAATTGTGTCGCATGCGGATATTCTATCAAATATTTCAATATGGTATCTTCGTTTAAAGCGCAACTTCCGCGTTTCGGATGCGCTTTATTTTGCGCTTTATCGCGTGGCCCGCCGATTCCGGCGTCGAAGGAATAGGTGTCGTCAAGCGGAGCGGATGTCAACGAACCACCGGCGTCCCCCGGGGGCTCACGCCGTTGCCAACGCCTTTTCACCCACCTCGGGGGATAAAAAAACCGCGCCGGAGTCGGCGCGGTTTCTGCAACGACGATACGGAGGGGAAAGGCGGGGCCCCGGTTATTGTTGCTCTTCCGAAACACCCCGCCGCAATCCGCCTGAACCTATTTGGCCGGACGGATATTCATGGCCAGCGTGTCCTCATCGGAACGCGGGATGATGGTGAGGTTTTTCTTCATGCCCCAAGCGGAAACGATGGAGGCGATAGGCAGATTGGGCCTGTCGCTGGCCACCAGAGCGTTGGCCTTCATCAGGTATTCCTTGCGCTTCTCGTTGTCCATCTCCACTTCGGCCGCTTCAATCAGCTTGTCCATTTCCGGGTTGGAATAGCCGCGCACGTTGAAGGCGCCCATACCGGTCTTGCCGTCGTTGGTGTGAACCAGAGACGCCAGGGTATAGTTGCTCTCGCCGGTCAGCGTGCCCCAGCCGGACATGGTGAGGGAGAATTCACCGCGGGTGTTGGCGGGGAAGTACACGGACCCGGGCAGTGCGTTGGCTTTGGCTTCCACATTGATCGCCGCCAGAGTCTGGGCGATGGCGGTGCCGATGTCCTTGTCGCCGGGCAGGCGGTCATTGGTGAAGCTGAAGGTGATGGCGAACCCGTCGGGATATCCCGCCTCGGCCATCAGTTTCTTGGCTTTCTCAACGTCGGGCGTCGGCAGTTTGACATCGGGATTCCAGCCGAAAATGTTCGGCGTGATCAGCTGCGGCTGGGCTTTGCCCATGCCTTCCATGGCGTATTGCACGATTTCGTCGCGGTCGATGACCAGGTCGAAGGCTTCACGCACCCGCGGATCCTTGGTGGGGTTCTCCTTCAGCTTCGAGCCGTCCTTGGCCGAAACCATGGGGGATTCGTCGCGGAAGTCGAAGTACATGTTGAACAGGTAGCAGCTGTCATACTTGACCACCGTCAGGTTGGGGTCCGCTTCCAGAACGGGCACATCGGCGAAGGGAATGCGGGCGATGAGATCCACCTGACCGGCCTTCAGCTGGGCCACGCGCGCGGCGTCATCGGGGATTTCCTTGCGCACGACCTTGTCCCACGGCTCCTTGCCGCCCCAATAGTCGGGGAAGGCTTCGAGAACCAGTTCCTCCTTGGGAGTCCAGGAGACGAACTTGTACGGTCCGGTTCCGATGGCGGCCTTGCCGGAGTTGAAGCCTTCGGCGGAGGTGTCTTTGGTGGAATAGTCTTTGGCCGCTTTCGACGACACGACGAAAATACGGATAAAGTCGTTGATCAGCGTGGGCGACGGGCCGCGGGTCGTCACCTTGACGGTGTACTTGTCCACAACTTCAACCTTTTCGACGCGGCGCGTATAAATCGTTGTGGGGTTCGGCCCGGTGACTTCCGGAATGCGCTCGATGGAAAATTTGACATCGTCGGCGGTCATTTCGCTGCCGTCATGGAATTTGACGCCCTCGCGCAGCTTGAACTCCCACGTCACATCGTCGAGAGCCTTCCAGCTGACCGCCAGGCCGGGTTCGAGTTGAAGGTCGTTGCCGGATTTGACGAGAGTGTCGAAAATATGTTTGACGGCTTCGGCATGGGTTCCAGCCGCGGTGAAATGCGGGTCAATGGACAGCGGACCGGCGCGTACGCCGATGATGAGATCGTCCGCCAGAGCAACACTCGAAACAGTCCCCAAAAGGATTCCAGCGAGCATAAGAGAACGTGAACCACGTGGCATTTTCATTTTGTAGTCTCCTGTTTGATGAGAGTATCCGACCAACGTTCGGAACAGACAGCGACTTTCGCCAGCAACTCCGAAAGCATGAGTTGCTCGGCAGCAGTTAACCCCTGAAGCATTTCTCTCTCCCGCGCCACCATCAACTCCATGGAGTCGTTGACGATGGCCCGCCCCTTGTCATTGAGGATAAGAACGAAACTCCTCAGGTCTCCGGAGGAAGCCTCCCTTTTTATAATGTTTTTTTTCAGCAGCTTTTGAACCGCACGGCTTATTGTATTCTTGGGAAATCCGGTCGACGTGGAGATCGCGGTCGATGTCAGCCCGTTCTTGAGATAAAGGGTGAAAAGAACGACAAATTCCGGGCGCGGCAAGCCGCAGCGCTCTTCTATCCAACGATAGACGGGCACATTGAAATGCAGGGCCAGGAAATTGAGTCGGGCCGAGAACCAACACGGATTGCGCCAAAGCTTCATCGCAAGCAGGTCGTTGACCGGATATGCACAGGAAACGTCCTGACCCCCTTCGAGAAGCAGGGTCTCAAACGTTGAACCCGTCGTGCCGACGCGTGTGAAAGTGTCCATATCCATGTCGCGACTCAATTGGAACGCCTGAACGCGATAAACCGTCCCGGATGGAACTTCGCTTTTCTCTTGCCTCCTGTCAATTACGTCTTTAGTTTACGTCTTTAGTTCCATTTGGAACCTTCATAAACTGTGTTATGAGACTCGCGCGTCTGGGGGAACAAGGAAAAACAGGGAACGCGGGACATGTCGTTTCGCTCTCCCGCGCCGGACTGCCCAAGGTTGTACTCCCCTGTAGCCGCATATAGGAGGAATGAATGAAGATTGCCGGGATGAACTGGATGCAGGTCGAGGAGCTTGTCCGCAAAGACAACCGCTGCGTGCTGCCCATCGGCAGCGTGGAGCAGCACGCCTACATCTCGCTGGCCACTGATATGATTCTCGCCGAGAAGGTCGCGCTCGACGCCGCCGAACCCCTGGGCGTTCCGGTGTTTCCGGCGCTGCCCTACGGGCTGGCGTCCGGTTTCGCGACGTTTCCGGGCACCGTGGCGCTGACGATTGCCACCTATATCGGCCTCATCCGTGATATTCTCGACAGCTTGTACCGCGGCGGCTTCCGGCGCATCGTCATCGTCAACGGCCACGGCGGCAACAGCCCGGCCACGGCGGTGATTTCCGAGTGGATGAACGCCCATGAAGACGCCTCGGTCAAGATGCATGACTGGTGGCGCGCCCCGAAAACCATGGGCAAGGTGCTGGAAATCGACCCCGTCGCCTCCCATGCCTCATGGATGGAGAACTTTCCGTGGAACCGGGTTGCCGGGGTGACGGCGCCGGCGGAACAGAAACCCCGCCTGAATTTTGAGCGCATGGCGCGTCTCGGCGCGGGGAAGAAGCGGGAGATGCTGACCGACGGCAATTACGGCGGGCTGTATCAGCGGCCGGACGACGACATGCTCGCCATCTGGGATGTGGCGGTGCGGGAAACCCGGGACATTATCGAACACAATTGGGACTGAGCGGGATTTGACGGGACAACGCGGGATTTGACGGGATGGGCGTCTAGGTAAATGGTCAGCTTTCTGATTCAGCGGCTCTGGCAGGCGGTGATTGTGGTGTTCGCCATGTCGGTGCTCATTTTCTGCGGGGTGTTCGCCATCGGCAACCCCATAGACGCGCTGATTTCGCCCGACGTCACCCTGGACATCCGTGAGCAGATCATCGCCCGCTACGGGCTGGACCAGCCGCTGTGGAAGCAGTATTTCGACTTCATCATCCGCGTCTTCCACGGTGATTTCGGCAATTCCTTCGTCTTCAACATGCCGGTCAACCAGCTGATTCTGCAGCGGCTTCCGGCGACTCTGGAGCTGGCGGTGATTGCGGTGGTCGTCGCTACCGTCATCGGCATTCCGCTGGGCATGTACGCCGGCTACCGCCCCAACACGGTGGCGTCGCGCACCATCATGAGCACGTCGATCCTCGGCTTCTCGGTGCCGAGTTTCTGGCTGGGCACCATGATGGTGGCCATTTTCGCCACCCATTACCACTGGCTGCCCGCCGGCAACCGCGGCGAGACGGCGGAGCTGTTCGGCATCCAGTGGAGCTTCCTCACCTGGGACGGCTTGCGCTTCCTGCTGCTGCCCGCCGTCAATCTCGGGCTGTTCCGGGTGGCGCTGATGATCCGCCTGTCCTACGCCAGCACCCGCGAGATCATGGTGAGCGACACGGTGAAGTTCGCCCGCGCCGCCGGCCTGTCGGAGGCGACGATTCTGCGCAAGCATGTCCTCAAGCTCATCTCCATTCCGCTGGTGACGGTGTTCGGCCTGGAGCTCGGCTCGACGCTGGCCTTCGCCGTCGTCACCGAGAAGATTTTCAACTGGCCCGGCCTCGGCAAGCTCATCATCGACTCCATCATCGCGCTGGACCGCCCGGTGATGGTCGCCTATCTGATGTGGGTATCGCTGCTGTTCGTGTTCATCAACCTGCTGGTCGACATCATGTACGCGGTGCTGGACCCGCGCCTGCGCAAGGGGAGGGCCTGATGAAGCACTCCATGTTCGCCCGCTTCGTGCATGAATACTGCAAGAACCGCGTCGCCGTCGTCGCCCTCGTGGTGCTGCTGTTCATCGTCTTCATGGCGTTGTTCGCGCCCTTCGTCGCCCCGCAGGACCCGTACATGCGGGCGCTGCTGAAGATGCGCGACGCCAAGCTCGTTCCCGGCGCCATCGGCTCGGCCGGCTATGTGCACTGGCTCGGCACCGACATGTTCGGCCGCGACATGTATTCCACCATTCTCTACGGCCTGCGCATCTCGCTGCAAATCGGCCTGGCCTCCTGCGCCATCGCCTTCGCCATCGGCATCGTCGTCGGCTGTTCAGCGGCCTATATCGGCGGCCGCTTCGAGAATTTCATCATGCGCGTGGTCGACCTGCAGCTGTCGTTTCCGGCCATTCTGCTGGCGATGGTGATTTCCGCCATCCTCGGGCCGGGCCGCTGGCAGCTGACCCTGGCGCTGGTGTTCGCCCAATACGCCTATTTCACCCGCACCGCCCACGGCTCGGCCCTGGCCGAAAGCCGCAAGGATTACATCGAGGCGGCGCTGTCGATTCCGCTGGGCAGCTGGCGCGTCGTCACCCGCTACATCCTGCCCAACGCCATTCCGCCGCTCATCGTGGTGGCCATGGTGCAGTCGGCGAGCGCCATTCTGCTGGAGGCGACGCTGTCGTTCCTCGGCGTCGGCCTGCCCGC
>JAISTL010000254.1 GCA_031272615.1 Methylobacteriaceae bacterium
CCGGCCGCGGCAACTTCCATATGCTGCCCAACGGCGTGTTCCATGTTCGCGGCCCCCATGCGGGCGTGCAGGAAACCAGGGCGTTCATCGCCGCCAACACCACCCCTGATTTTGCCACCCAATCCGGCCCGATGCTGGTCATTGGCGGCGCCGTGCACCCGCGCTTTCAAACCGACGGCGAATCCCTGAAAATCCGCAACGGCGTCGGTGTCACACGCTCCGGCGCCGTCATGTTTGCCCTGTCCCGCAAACCGGTGAGTTTCGGCGCTTTCGCCCGCTTGTTCCGTGAGTCGCTTCACTGCCCCGACGCGCTTTATCTCGACGGCACCATATCGGTGCTCTATGCCAAGGGTCTCGGTGTGTTCGGCGGCCTGTTTCCGGTGGGGCCGCTGATTGTCGTGAAACGCAAACCCTGAAAACGCCGTGAAGGAGAACCCGCCGTCGTGCCTCCGTTTCCGTCCCTCAGGCCCGAGCCCGTCCCATTGACGATTCTCACCGGCTTTCTCGGCGCCGGCAAGACCACGCTGCTCAACCGCTGGCTGAGGGATCCGCTGTTGGCCGGAACGGTGGTCATCGTCAACGAACTCGGAGACATCGCTTTGGACCACCCCAGGGTTGAAACCCTCTCCGGGAACACGCTGATGCTCACCGGAGGCTGCATCTGCTGTTCCCTGCGGGGTGATCTCGCCGCCACTCTCGAGACCCTGCTGCGCGGCGTCGACAACCACCGTCTGGAACCGTTCCGCCGGGTCATCATGGAAACCACCGGCCTCGCCGAACCGGCACCGATCCTGCAGACGGTTCCGGCCCACCCCTATCTCGGCAAACGGTTCTTTCTCGACGCCGTCATCACGGTGGTGGACTCGCTGCATGCCGCCGGGACGATCACCGAATTCAGCGAGGCGGCACAGCAGATCGCGGTGGCCGACATCCTGGTAGCCGCCAAAACCGACGTCGTTTTCCCGGACCGCCTTGACGCTCTGCGTCTCACTCTCGATTGTCTCGCCCCGGGAGTTCCGCTGCTTGAAGGAACGCCGGACGCCCCCTCCGTCGCCGACATGCAGGCCCACGGACTCCTCACCGCGAACCCCCGGCGGATGTCCACCGGGCGCAGCCTTCTGGCCGAGGCGGCGAATCCCCACACCACGGGAATCGACGTCTTCCATCTCACCAGTTCTGAACCGGTCTCCACCGGCACGCTGACCATGTTTTTCGAGTTGCTTCAGGCCACATTCGGTTCAAACATCCTGCGAATCAAGGGGCTTGTCGCCACCCGCGACCACCCGGAAAAACCGGTGGCGCTGCAGGGCGTGCGGCACACCCTGGACATCGGGCCGGTGCTGGACGCCTGGCCCGATGACGACCATCGCACCCGGCTGCTGTTCATCACCCGGGATTTGCAACGCGCCCGGGTCGAAGCGCTGTGGAACGCCTTCCGCGGCTCCGGATGAACCGGACAAAAAAACCCCGCCGAACATGTCGGCGGGGTGAAACTTATTCGTCCGGACCATTATGTCAAACCGTCAGACCGGTTCCTTGAGATCGCTCACCGAATTGTCGATTTCGGTAATCAGCTGCGGATCCAGATGCAGGGCGTCGGACAGGCGGTTGAGGAAGTCGATTTCCGCGTCGGTATCCGGTTCGATGGCCACCCGGGCCGCGGCATAGATTTCCGTCGCCTGGGCGACATCCTTGACGCCCTTGGCCAAGGCCTCGGGAGTGGCAGGATGCTGCAGTTCGTTTCTCAGCCACTGCTGGGCCTCATCGCCGCCGGTCTTGGCCAGGTTTCCGGCGATCTGGGCACGTTCCTGGGCGTCCAGTTTCCCGTCGGCCATCGCCGCGGCAATCATGGCGCGGGCGAGAATCAACGGGCCTTCTTCGGTTTTGGCCGAAGCGGGCACATAGGAGTCAGCGGAGCCCAACGCCGCGACGCCGGTTTTTCCGCCTTCAGACTGGAAGCTCTTCAATGACTTATAGGCCAAGGCTCCAACCAGCGCCAGGCCACCGAGCTTGGCGGCGCTGCCGGCAAGGGCCCGGCCCCCGCTTGTGCCGAGCAGAAGGCCGGCGGCGCCGGCCACCAGCGCCGGGTTCTTCGCCACCGCGCTCTTCACCATATCCACCAGACTGCCCGAAGCGGCTCCACCACCGCTCACCGCGCCGCCCAGCGCCGAGCCGAGCATACCGCCGAGGCCGCCCGCCGCGGACCCGAGCCCGCCAGCCGCCGAACCGGCGCCGCCAGCCGCGCTGCTCAACACCGAGCCAAGCAGCCCGCCGAGGCCGCCCCCTGCGGATGAACCGCCGGAAAGCGCCGAGCCCAACAGATCGCCGAGGCCTCCGCCCTGCTGCTGCTGATACTGCTGCTGTTGATATTGCTGCTGCTGATGCTGTTGCTGACCGCCGAGAGCGGCACCGAGCAAATCACCCAGGCCACCACCCTGTTGCTGCTGACCGCCGAGCGCGGCGCCGAGCAGATCGCCGAGGCCCCCGCCCTGAGCGGAAGAACCGCCGCTGTTGGCGACAGCACCGACCAGAGCGTCCAGTATGCTTTTATTATCCATCATGTCTCTCCGTGGTTATTCTTTATGAATTCCGGTTCGGGCCCGAACGCCGGACCCTGTTCCTAAACGCCCTATAACACAGCTTCGGGCCGCTGCGGAGAGTATTATTCCGTTCCGCAGAAAAAATCCATTGTCGTGCGCAGGCTTTTCGGGTTCCTTAAGACCTTGCATACGGCCGAATTTGCCGCTATCATTGCAAGGTTCTGATAAAGCTGTGAATTAGTGCGGCATTCGCCGGGTTCAAGAGGATTCGGGGCCATGACTCAAAATAAAACGCGCGTTGGCGGCGTGGTTTTCACGGAACGGTTAATTCGGAAGGAAAATGAACCGGATACCGCCACGTCGGACAAAAAGTCGCTGTCGCCCGAGGCGCGCCGCGCCCTGGCGGAGGCTGCCGAACGGCGCGCCGGAACCGACGCCCGCGTCGCTGAACTTCACAGGATTCGAGAGATCCGCGGTCGCGACGGACCGGAACCCATCCGCTACGAGGATTGGGAGAACAAGGGCATCGCCTCGGATTTCT
>JAISTL010000286.1 GCA_031272615.1 Methylobacteriaceae bacterium
GAAAACCAAAGGCGAGGGAACAGGCTGGATTGTGATAACCACCGCGTGGGCATTCGCTGTGCTCCTCGGCATTTTCGCTTCCAACGCCTGCGGCAGCCCGGGCGCGCACATCAATCCGGCGGTGACGCTGGCCATGGCGCTCATGGGCAACACCCCGTGGGACCAGGTTCCGGTTTTTGTGTCGGCGCAATTCATCGGCGGCTTCATCGGCGCCATTCTGGTGTACCTTCACTATATGCCGCACTTCAAAGCCACGGAAGACGGCGGAACCAAACTGGGCGTGTTCTCCACCGGCCCTGCCATCCGTGACTGGACCAACTGGCTGGGCGAAATTTTTGGGACCTTCATGCTGGTGTTCAGCATCGTCGGCATCGGCAAGCTCGGCAATCTGTCGGACGGCTTCGGCCCCTATCTGGTGGCCATGGTCATCTGGTCTCTCGGCCTCAGCCTCGGCGGCACCACAGGGTATGCCCTGAACCCCGCCCGTGACCTGGCGCCGCGTATCGCGCACTTCCTACTGCCGATCCCGGCCAAAGGCGATTCCGATTGGAGTTATGCTCCCATTCCCGCCATCGGCCCGTTGATCGGCGGTGGTCTGGCCGCGCTTTTCGTACTTGCGTCCGGAATATGATCTGAAGGCAATCGGGATGTTGCCGGTTTTCCGTTGAGTTTCCGATACGGCGCGGCGGCGCAGTCTGTCCGCCGCGCCGGGAATGCGCGGAAGACCGACATCTCCGGTTCAAGGCGTCGGAAAACAGGCCCTTGCCGTTTCCTCCGGCGCTGTCGGTTTGACTGAAAAAACACCCCGCAACGACGGTTCGGTCTGTTGTCGGTTCATCCACGCGTCAAAAACACTATCGGGAGAACGTTATGAAAAAGCTTATCAACAAGGTTGAAGACATTTTGTCGGAGGTATTGGACGGCATGGCGGCCGCCCACGGCGACCTCATCAGGGTCAACAAGGAACCGGCCTATGTGGTGCGCGCCGATGCCCCGGTCAAGGGCAAGGTGGCGATTGTGTCCGGCGGCGGCAGCGGCCATGAGCCGATGCACGGCGGGTTCGTCGGCAAGGGAATGCTGGACGGCGCCTGTCCGGGCGCGATTTTCACCAGTCCGACCCCGGACCAGATGTATGAGGCCGCCAAGGCGGTGGACGGAGGCGCCGGCGTGTTGTTCATCGTCAAGAACTACACCGGTGACGTCATGAACTTCGAGATGGCCGCCGACCTCGCCAAGGAAGACGGAATCACGGTGAAATCCGTGGTTATCGACGATGACGTGGCCGTGCAGGACAGCACCTGGACGGCGGGGCGCCGCGGCGTCGCCACCACCGTGCTCGCCGAGAAGATCGTCGGCGCCGCCGCCGAAGACGGCAAATCGCTGGATGAACTGGCGGACCTGTGCGCGCGCGTCAACGCCAACGGCCGCACCATGGGCATGGCGCTCACCTCCTGCACGGTGCCGGCCAACGGCAAACCGTCGTTCGATCTGCCCGAGGACGAGATGGAAATCGGCATCGGCATCCACGGCGAACCCGGGCGGCGTCGCGAGAAGCTGAAATCCGCCGATGAAATCGTCGAGGAACTGATGACGCCGGTTATCGAAGATCTGCCGTTCAAGGCCGGAGACCAGGTGCTGCTGTTCGTCAACGGCATGGGCGCCACGCCGCTCATCGAGCTCTACATCGTCTACCGCAAGGCGGCGGAGTTCGCGGAGAAGCACGGCCTGAAGGTGGTGCGCCACTTCATCGGCAGCTACATCACGTCGCTGGATATGGCCGGAACCTCCATCACCCTGCTGAAACTCGACGACGAGATGCTGAAATACTGGGATGCCCCGGTGCTGACGCCGGCGTTGAGGTCGAAAATCTGATCGACACTCTTATATGGTGAGTAATGCTGTGAATTTTGCCCATGCCGGCGCGGTTAATTCTTCGTCCGGCATGGGCATTGATGTAAATCCGGTGTACTATTCAACGTTTTGCGGAACCCGGATGCCGGAAACACCTGGTTCTGTTGGTGTTGTCGAGACAGGAAAGAGGAGAGAAACGAAAATGAGCAACCTGGATGTGGGCGCCGCGACCGAATGGATCAAAAAGTCGGCCGATGTTTTGAATGTCGAGAAGAAGCGCCTGACGGAACTGGATGCCGCCATCGGTGACAGCGACCACGGTGAAAACATGGCGCGCGGCTTCAACGCGGTTACCGCCAAAATCGGCGCCGCCGCTCCGGCCGATATGGCCGCGCTGTTCAAGACGGTGGGCATGACCCTCATCACCACGGTCGGCGGCGCGTCGGGGCCGCTCTACGGCACGTTTTTCCTGGAAATCGGCAAGAAAACCGCGGGAAAGGCCGAGCTCGACACCTTGGCCTGGGCCGACGCGCTGGACGCCGGAATTGCCGGAATCGTCATGCGCGGCAAGGCCGAGCTCAATGACAAGACCATGCTGGACGCTTTGCTTCCGGCGGCAAAAGCCCTGCGTGACAACGCCGCCAAACCGTTGGCCGAGGCGGCGGACGCGAGCGCGGCGTCGGCGGAGGCCGGCATGGCGGCAACCATTCCGCTGGTGGCCCGTAAAGGGCGGGCCAGCTATCTCGGCGAGCGCAGCGCCGGGCATCAGGACCCGGGGGCGACCTCCGCTTCCCTGCTGCTCAGGGCTTTCGCCGACACGGTGAAATAACCTTCCAAGGAATTCATGCCTCCCGTCCCGTTCGTCCGCAACGGGGCGGAGCGCTGAACCCGTCAACAGATTTTATGCTTCTGAACCAATGAGGTGTTCCCATGTCCGAAGCAACGGTAGCGCTTGTTCTTGTCTCCCACAGCAATGCCCTGGCGGAAGCGGTGGCGGCGCTGGCCGGGCAGATGACCGGTGGGCGGGTCGATATCGTCACTGCCGCCGGCGCCGGTGACGACGGCACGCTGTTCGGCACCGACGCCGTGAAAATCATGGAGGCGATTGAGCGCGTCAACCGTCCCGAGGGGGTGCTGGTGCTGCTGGACCTTGGCAGCGCCCTGCTGTCGGCGGACATGGCGCTGGACCTCATCGAACCGGAGGTGAAGGCCAATGTCCGGGTGCTGCCCTGCGCGTTCGTCGAGGGCGCGGTGACGGCGGCGGCGTCGGCGGCCTCGGGCGCGGGGGTTGACGAAGTGGCGGCGGAAGCGCTGAAATCCCTGGCGCCCAAAGAAGCGCATCTGGGTGCGGTTGCCGACACTCCCGCGAATGCTGCGGCTGAGGAGGCGAAGGCGCCCGACGCCGTGGGCGAGGCGGCAATTCCCGACCCCAACGGGCTGCACGCCCGCCCGGCGGCCAATCTCACGACGCTTGCCGGCACGTTTCGCGCCACCATCACCATTGCTGACAAAACCCGCGGCACCGGGCCGGTGAGCGCCCGCTCGCTGGTGGGGCTCTCATCCCTCGGCGCGGTGCATAACGACGTGCTGGTTATCAGCGCCCGCGGCGACGATGCCGGGAAGGCGGTGGAGGCTTTTGTCGCGCTTATAGGGTCGTTGACCGGCGGCGGGGCGGCGGCGGACGCTCCGGCGCCGGTGGAGGCGACGCACGGGCCGGTTCCGGCGTCTGCCGGTGTTGCCCTTGGCCCGGCCTGGTATCTTTCCTCGGCGGCGCCTGATGTTCCCACCCACAAGATTCCGGAGGCGGATATCGCACCGGAAAACCGTTATCTGGATTCGGCGGTTGACGAAGTGCGGAAATTCCTGGAATCCCAGTCGGGCGGGCGTGATGTGGTGGCGATTCAAATCGCCCTGCTCAACGATCCGTCGCTGGTCGGCCGGGCGCACCAGCTTATCAGGGCGGAACGCTTCAACGCGTGTCTTGCCTGGAAACAGGCGGTGGACGAGGCCGCCGCTGTGTATGAAGGGCTCACCGACGCGTATCTCAAGGCGCGGGCCACGGATGTGCGCGATGTCGGCAACCGGGTGATCCGGCAGCTGCTGGGGGTGGAGAGCGCCGAGTTCCCCAAGGGCGGCAAAATCGTTGTGGTCGCCGACGAAATGAACCCGTCGGACGCGGTGCGCTGCAACCCGGATGTGGTGCTCGGCGTGGTGGACCGGCGCGGCGGGCGCACCTCCCACGCCGCCATCCTGCTGCGGGCGGCGGGCATTCCGATGGTTGTCGGCGCCGATGTGCCGGAGAGCGGCGTCAGGGAAATCGGCCTTGACGGTTCCACCGGCGACGTGTGGCTGGACCCGGACGGTCCGACACGGGCGATGATTCTGCAACGCCTGGCCGAGCGTCAGCAACGGCAGAAACAGCTGGAGAGTGAGGCGGCAAAAAGCGTCGAAACCAAGGACGGCGAGGCGGTGACGCTGCTGGCCAATGTCTCCGGCGTCGCCGACGCGAAGACGGCGCTGAAGGCCGGAGCGCGGGGCATCGGCCTGTTGCGCACCGAAATCCTGTTTCAGGACCGGAAGGTCGCGCCGACCGAGGACGAGCAGATCGCCGTGCTCAGTGAGATTTTTGCCCTGTTTTCCGGCTTTCCGGTGGTGGTGCGCACGCTGGACGCCGGTGGCGACAAACCCATTCCCTACATGGACATGCCCAAGGAGGCCAATCCGTTCCTGGGCGAGCGCGGCCTGCGCCTGAGCTTCAGCAACCGGCCGCTGTTCGAGACGCAGCTGCGGGCGATTCTGCGCGCCGGAGCCGGCCATAACATCCGCATCATGCTGCCGATGGTCACGGAGGTTGAGGAAATCGTCAAGGCCAAGGAAATCCTCGCCGATGTCCACGCCGGGCTGGAGCGGCAAGGGATGGCGCATCTGTGGCCGGTGCCGCTCGGCATCATGATCGAGGTGCCCGGCGCCGCGGTGCGGGCGGCGGAACTGGCGGAACACGCCGAGTTCTTTTCCATCGGCACCAATGATCTCACCCAGTATACGCTGGCCGCCGAACGCGGCAACCCGCGGTTGGGGAAATTCGCCGACGCCGTGCATCCGGCGGTGTTGCAGCTCATCGGCGCGGTGGTCGAGGCCGGGGCGACCCGGCGGCGCCCGGTGTCGGTGTGCGGCGAGGCGGCGGGGGACCCGGTGGCGGCGGCGCTGCTGCTCGGCCTCGGGATCAAGAGCCTGAGCATGGGCGGCGCGGCGCTGATGGATGTCCGACGTATGATTGTCACCCATACGCTGAAGGAATTCGCCGAGGCCGCCGAAGAGGCGCTCAGGCAATCCGATGCGGATTCGGTGCGGGCCGCGTTCAACAAGGCGATTCCGCCCGGTTCCTGAAGAACCGCGGTGAGATAATATCAGGGAAAAGCGCCGTTTTGCTTACTCCCCGCCTTGAACTCAACCGTTGCGGGTGTTATGCGGGAGAAGTGGAATACATCATACAAATCAATTTCATTGGAGGAGGACACGGAATGTATTTTGGAAATATCAAGCAGTTGTCGGAAGTCGACAAGGCCTATCCGAAGGCGGTTGCCAAGCTTTTGAAAGTCTTCGCCGGGTTGGACCCCGCCAAGCTGGAAAACAAGCGCTATGACGTCGAGGGCGACAGCATTTTCTACATCGTTTCCGAAGGAACGACCAAACCGGCGGCGGAAAACCGGCCCGAAGCCCACAAGCGCTATCTCGATGTGCAGTTTCTGCTGGAAGGCGCGGAAGGCATCGGCCTCGCCATCGATGAA
Organism: Methylobacteriaceae bacterium; assembly: GCA_031272615.1. Taxonomy (GTDB): domain Bacteria; phylum Pseudomonadota; class Alphaproteobacteria; order Rhizobiales; family Beijerinckiaceae; genus Hohaiivirga. Next base: position 5,640 of record JAISTL010000286.1, read on the forward strand.
GGCCAGTTCGCGATTACGGAAGACCTGTTCGCCGACAAGGACATCGCCTTCTACGCCAAGGAAAACGCTGACGAATTCATGATTGTGGCGCGTCCGGGCAGCTTCACGGTGCTGTATCCCACCGATATCCACCGGCCGATGTGCGCTGTCGGCGCGCCGGGCAAGGTGCGCAAAATCGTCGGCAAGGTCGCGGTGTCGGCGCTGTAAAGGACGCCCCTGCAAGCGTGACCAGTGGGTCGCCGGGCTTTTTGGTGGACACAGTGGAGTCTTCCGGATGCGGAATGCGGAACTGTGAGCCCGTCCACCGTGTCCACCATGTCCACCCCGTCCACCAAGTTCACCTGGTCCACCAAAACCTTGCCGGATTACCGCGCTGCGCTTGTGGGTGACGCGGCGGGGCGGGCCCGCGGGCCCGCTCGAACGCAGGTGCGATGAATAGGAATGCGCCG
>JAISTL010000130.1 GCA_031272615.1 Methylobacteriaceae bacterium
GCCGCGGCCGGACGCATCGCCGTCCTTGAAGACAGCCTTGGTGATTTCGGCAATGCCGCCCAGTGTTCCGGCGATACTCGCCGTCTCGATGGGAAGGAAGACGGTTTTGGCGCTGGGGGAACCGAGGACGCGCCCCAGGGTCTCCACATATTTCTGCCCGAGCAGATAGTTGACCGCCGCCATTTCGCCCTGGGAAACGGCGTCGGACACCACCTGCGTCGCCTTGGCTTCCGCCTCGGCGGAACGTTCGCGGGCCTCGGCGATGCGGAAGGCGGCTTCCTTTTCGCCTTCGGCCTCGAGAATCTTGGCCTGCTTGGCGCCTTCGGCCTCGAGAATGGCGGCCTGGCGCTTGCCCTCGGCTTCGAGAATGGCGGCGCGCTTGTCACGTTCCGCTTTCATCTGCCGCGCCATGGCGCCGGCGAGGTCCTTCGGCGGGATGATGTCCTTGATTTCAATGCGCGTGACCTTGACGCCCCATTCGGACGCGGCGGCGTCCACCACCCGCAGCAGGCTTTCATTGATGCGGTCCCGGTGGGAGAGGAGTTCGTCCAGGTCCATGGAGCCGACGACCGTACGCATGTTGGTCATGGTCAGCACCAGCAGCGCCTGGTAGAGGTTGGACACCGCGTAGGAGGCGCGGGACGGCTCGAGGATTTTGAAGAACGCCACGGCGTCCAGCGTCACCCCGGCGTTATCCTTGGTGAAGGCCTCCTGGGTTTCAATGTCCAGCACCTGTTCCATGATGTTGACGCGGTGCCCCACCCGCTCCAGAATCGGGAACAGAAAGCCGATGCCCGGCCCGATGGTACGGGCGTAACGGCCGAAACGCTCGATGGTGTAGCGATACCCCTGGGGAACCTGGCGGACGCCGAGCGCTATGGCCAGCAGCGCCACAATCGCCAGCGCGATCAGAAATGTGCTCTGGCCGGAAAGATCGGAGAATTCTGTCATTGTATCGCTCCCGAATCAAAATAAGGACAACCCGCGGCTTGCCGCGTTTCCTCAACATGTAACGCATTTTTATGTTCATTCAACAGAATACGCAACTGTATTCGGAACGACAGGAAAAAACCGGCCGGGTCGCTCAGGATTCCGACACAGGGTATCGGCGGCGGCGCCATCATGGTCGGCGCCGCTGCCGACTCCTGTCGGATAAACGTGCTCACCCGCGCCGGCGGGCAGCACTGCCATCATGGTCGGCAGCACCGCGCGGCGGCGCAGGTTGGAGCGCGTGAAACAGGTTGTGAAAATGATTGGGGAAAGGGCCCGGAGCACTCCGGAGGGGAAGCGGTCAAAAGGCGACGGCGCCGTGTGCGACATTCTGCTTAACCCTTTGAGAAACTGTGCGTTTCCGGGAAACCCTATGGTGTCTTTGCTGTGGGAAATAGCGCCCGGACGTTAACCTTCAAGATGCGACAAATTGGCGGGGTATAAGCCCATCGAACGAACGCGCCGCACCCCGGGGGAGGCGCCGCCTCGGCTGAGGAGTGCGGAAACGATTACGTACGCTCGAGTTCAAGAGTTCGCCCCTGGGGCCGCCCCACGGCCGCGGCCGGTCGCCGGAAAGAGGATGCGCAGTTTGTCGCAACCTTCTCCCGGGGTGCGGAGAAACGTCGCAGCGGCGTCGTCATGCCCAGCCTTGCAGTTCCTGTTCCACCAGCGTCCGGATGAGGCGCAGTCCCTGCGGCCGGTCATTCAGCGCCGGCAGATAGGCGAAGCGCTCGCCGCCGGTGTCCAGGAAATTCCCGCGGTTCTCGCCGTCCAGTTCCTCGAGGGTTTCCAGGCAATCGGCGGAAAAACCGGGGGCGACCGCGGCCAGGCGCTTTACGCCCTTGCGGGCCAAGGCTTTCACCGTTTCGTCGGTATAGGGCTGAAGCCACGGGGCGCGCCCGAAACGGGATTGGAAGGAGAGGACCATGGCGTCGTCGGCGCGCCCCAGTTTCTCCTGCAGCATCCGGAACGTCGTCCGGCAGTGCTGTTCATAGGGGTCGCCCTTGTCGACATAGTCCCGCGGTACGCCGTGGAACGAAACCAGCAGGACGTCCGGCGCGAAATCCAGCTTGCCGGTGTCTTCCGTGATGCACTCCGCCAACGCGTCGATATAGGCGGGATGGTCGTAATAGGGCGGGGCGACGCGCAGCGCCGGCTGCCGGCGCATTGTTGACAGCGCCCGGAACGCTTCGTCGCACACCGTCGCCGTGGTTGACGCCGAATACTGCGGATAGAGCGGAACCAGCAGGATACGCTCACAGCCCTTCTGCATCAGCATGTTCAACCCCTCGCCGATGGCGGGCTTGCCGTAGCGCATCGCCCACTCCACGCTGAAACGGCCGGCGGACGCGGCGGCCAGCTGTTCCGCTTGGGACCGGGTGATGGTTTTCAGCGGGCTTTCATCGCGCTCCCGGTTCCAGATTTTGGCGTAATCCCGGGCTTTGACCGCCGGGCGTTTCGGCAGGATGAACAGGTTGAGGATTAGCCACCACAGGGCGCGCGGCGTTTCGATGACGCGGCGGTCTGACAGAAACTCCCGGAGATAGGCGCGCACCGCCTTTTCTTCCGGCGCTTCCGGCGTACCGAGATTGACGAGCAGAACGCCGACGCCCCCGCGCGGCGCGGCGGGGGATGAAGCAGGCGGCAATGGGGTGTTGGAAGTGTCGGACATCGCAGTTCCCGGTTGGGCCGAAACGAACGGTCTTTTTAAAAGCTTATTTCACTTTGGCAATATGTAATGTAAAGAAAAACCGGAAATGCGGCGTGGTGTGCGCCGCGCGGGAAGAGGGGGGCGCTGCCCGGATGGAAGCCGAGGAAACCGCTTTTTCATCGGCATTGCAGACGTTTTTGCGTGGTTCCGGAGCCGCGGGCGCCGGGTGGGAAACCCTGGCGTTTTTCCGTGACGGCGCCGCTGCCGCCATTGCCGCCCGGCTTGATTCCCTTTGTCGTTCCGGGGCGGTGATTTTGCCCGATGCCGGACACACCTACCGCGCCTTTGAACTGACGCCGCGACACCAGACCCGGGTGGTGATTCTCGGGCAGGACCCGTATCCGACTCCCGGAGACGCGCACGGCCTGGCGTTTTCCCATGTCGGCGGGCGCCGCCTTCCGGCCTCGTTGAAGAACATCCTCAAGGAAATGGCGGCGGATACGGGCGTCGCAACGCCGGCATCCGGCGATCTCACGCCCTGGGCCGAACAGGGCGTGCTGCTGCTGAACACGGCGCTCAGTGTGGAGGCGGGCAGGGCGGGCGCTCATCTTTCTCTCGGCTGGTCGCGGCTTGCGGCGGAAGTGGTGGAGAACCTTTCGGCCGGGCCGCAGCCGGTGGTTTTCCTGCTGTGGGGCAATGCCGCGCGCTCGTTCGCTTCGCGAATCGACACCACGCGCCACCTGGTGCTGGAGGCCGGGCATCCGTCTCCCCTGAACCGTCTGCGGGATTTCGCCGGCTGTCGTCATTTTTCAAAGGCGAACGCCTGGCTTGCGGCGCGCGGCGCGAAACCCGTGGACTGGCGTCTTTAACGGCGCAGCACATCCGCCGGGTTCAACAGGGAGGCGCAGGCGGCGGCAACGCGGGAAAACGCGCAGGCTTTCAGCACCCGGCGCGCCGCCCGCTGATCCGGCGGTTCCAGATAGCCGACGCTGAGAATCGGCAGCGCCTTGTTGAATGCGGCATCCAGTTCCACCGGCAGGGTTGTGAGATAGTACAACACGCGGTAGGCCCGCAGCAGGACAAAGCAGGCGGCCGTCAACAGCGCGAAAACCGGAGACCGGGTAAAAATGCCGACGACGGGAACCATGAACAGGGCGAGTTTGGCGGCCTTTTCGGTTTTGTCGATGGAAGCGGCCGTGTCCACGCTTTTCATGAAGGCGGGTTCGGTATCGCGGTGCTGAATGGCGTGACCGACCTGAAAGGCCGCCACCGCAACGGCGGTCAAAGAGCGCCCGTAGTAATTCACCCGGGCAAGCTGCACGACACGCTTGACCGGGTCATAGCGATCGGCTCCGTCGGTGAATTCCACGGGGACATAATCCAAAGCGCAGGCATCCAGCAGGTGGCGCGCCAAATCGCCGCCGGTTCCCGGGTAATCGGGGCGGTCGGCGCTGTACATCGTCCCGATGCGTTTCACCCACCATCGCGGCGCAAACAGGACGGCAAGAAACAGAAGGCAGCCGAGTACGGCAAACGGCATGGTCGGGCCCCCGAATCCGGCGAATCACTTTTGCGCCCGCCGGGTCGATTTCTGTTATTCGTTTGGGAGTGTAATAATTCTCCCTATT
>JAISTL010000133.1 GCA_031272615.1 Methylobacteriaceae bacterium
CATCTGGAAGACCAGGTTGTGCCCAAACGGATGGATTACCACAAAGGTCAACACCACATCACCAGCGTGGAGGAAATGCTGCAAAAGCTCGAATGCGCGCTGGCCGCCCGCAGGAACGAGGATTTTGTCATCATTGCGCGTACCGACGCCGGAAGGAACAAAGACGAGGATTTCAACAACGCAATCGAACGCGCCAACATTTTCGCTGAAACCGGTGTGGATATGATCAAGGTTTTCCCGCGCAATGAAGAGGAAATGATCATGGCGCCGAAAAAGATCAAATGCCCGCTTTGCTATGTTGCTTCGGAAGGGCTGGGGCGCCCCATACCATCCCCTCAGCAGGCCAAGGATATGGGATACAAGCTGATCTTTTACCCTCTGACTTCCGTCATATCCGCATATCGCGGATTCCGGGATGCCTACCGCAACATTTTCACCACCGGCTTCAGCGGAATCCAAAGGGAAGAAACCCAAACGCTTTCCAAGGAAATCATGTCGATGATCTCCATCAACGAACTGGCAACCTTGGAAAAGAAAATCTGACGTGCGACAGCCAACCGATCCGGCTGTCCCGTCAGCGCAAAATAACCAGAAAGGGAATGGAAAAATGCGAACAAATTCAATGAAAGGAATGTGCCTGAAGGCCTCCGCGACGCTTTTCGCGCTCGTTGTCTCCTGTGTGCCGTTTTCGCAATCCGGCTGGGCTCAGGATGGAACCGTCAAGACGATCAGCTGGTCGCTGGGCGGAACCACCGGTATGTATTACCGCGCGTTTGCCCCGGTATCCAATTATATCAACTCACAGAGCAAAACACTGCGTGTGATTCCGACGATCTCCAGCGGTTCGACCGAAAACGCCGCAAACCTCATCAACCGGTCCAGTCAGATCGGCTGCCTTTATCCTGAAGACGCGGTTGAAGCGTACTCGGAAGACAAGTCCATGCGGTATCTCGGCCCTGCGATCAAAACGATGCCCTTGCAGTTCGTTGTCTTGAAAACCAGTGACATCAAGAAAATCGCCGATCTTGAAGGGCGCGTCATATCCTACGGCGCTCCGGGAACCGGTTCCCGGCGTTGGATGGATGCGTTCATGGGGCATATCGGCTTGGCTGACAAGGTGACGGAAGTGCCGATGGGCACGGAAGAGCAACCGAACGCCATGAAGGACGGAGACATCGAAATGCTTGCCACGGCGGCCTTCCCGCCGGTGGCGAGAATCGAGGAAATCGCGGTGACCAACCCCATACGGATTCTCGACGTTTCCGAATACCTCGACAGCTTCCTCAAGGCGTACCCGGTGTACCTGGCCGTGCCGATTCCGGCGGGCTCCTACAACGGGCACGATGTGGACGTGATGAGCTTCGGACTCGCCACCGCCAATGTTGCCACCGCCGACGTTCCCGATGACGTCATCGCCGAATTCATGAAATGGACGTATTCCAAGGAAGGCCAGGAGCAAGCCCTTTCCGGGCAGAAACAAGGACCCAATCTGGATGCCGAAGACCCATTCGCCGACATGGTTGTGCCCATCCACCCCGCAGCCAAGGCTTTCTGGGAAAGCAAGGGTTACACGGTCCCCGACCTGAAAACCCAATGATTTCAACACCCTTCGTCGTCACGTGACCGCGTTCCCTCCTCTGACCGGTCTCGTGACGACGCGGCACACTCGGGAATACACGGCGGTTTCGTCGAAGCGACGTGCGGAAACCCCTGATTTCAAAATATTTGAACATATGCGGACGGCATCCGGATGTACCATCGCCGAACCTCCGCAGAGCGCAATTTCAAATTGGTTCTTTTTTCAAGCAAACCTTTACATGGTTCATCTGTTTTGGGGAGCGGTCGGAATGAATATGAACAAAACAATATCCGCTTTTCTGTTTTCGTTGGTCGACATGAACACACCGCGTCAACTGACCGGAATGACGGGTATCATATACAAATTGCTGGGCTTCAGCTTCGGCGTCCTGTTTCTTTATGTCGCCGGGCCACCTTTCTTCGGGCGCATTCCCGTTCAGTGGAGCCGCGGGCTTTTTGTCATGCTGATATCCGTTCTCGTATTCATGAAATTTCCCGCGGCGAAAACCTCTCCCAAAGACAGACTGGGCGTTGTGGATTATGTCATGATCGCCCTCGCGGTCATTTCAATCGGGTACTGGATTGTCTATTTCCGCGCCATCATCATGCGCCCCGGGCGGCTCACGAGTTTCGAGCTGGTTATGGCGTCGACAGCATTGATCGTGTGTCTCGAAACCAGCCGGCGCACCCTGGGGGCGGTGTTTCCCATGGTCTCGGTTGTGATGATGGTTTACGCGATGTTCGGGAACAGTGAAGTCCTGCCCCAGATCATCCGCACGCCGGGCTACAGCTGGAATTATGTCGTTGCCTATTGTTACACCCTCGACGGAATCTTCGGTTTCATCCTCAACACCATCATGGCGTTTGTCACGCTGTTCGTTATTTTCGGAGGTTTGATGTCCGCGCTGGGTGCGGGCGACTTTTTCATCAACATGCCCTATGCCCTGACCTGCGGATTGCGCGGCGGCCCGGCTAAAACCGCCGTGGTGGCCAGCGGGCTGTTCGGTTCCATTTCCGGAAGCGCCACCGCCAACACCGCCGCCACCGGCGCGTTTACAATTCCGCTCATGATCAAAACCGGCTATCCGAAGGAAGTGGCGGGAGCAATCGAACCCGCCGCATCGACCGGAGGGATGTTCATGCCGCCGGTGATGGGTGCGGGCGCCTTCATCATGGCGGATCTTTTACGGATTCCCTACGTCGAAATCGTCAAGGCGGCGGCTGTCCCGGCTTTGATTTATTTCTTCTCGGTTTTCATGATCGTTCACTTCTATGCCGGAGCAAAATCGATCACGCCGGTCCCGCCCGAAGAACGACCGAACATCAGGGAGACCTTCCTCAAGGGGGCCCATTTTCTGCTTCCGCTTATCCTGTTGATCTATCTTCTGCTCACCTATATGAGCCCGAGCCGGGCGATTTACTGGGTTGTTCTGGCGATGGTCGCCACCACCCTCATCGTCCGCATTCTCCGCAGGCAATCGGACTCGATTGTGAGCGTCTCCATCCGATTGGTGAAAGACGTCATCAACGGATTCATCAACAGCGCCACCGATTGCCTCGTCATCGGTTCGGTGGCCGGAAGCACCGGCGTCGTTGTTTCGGTCGTCATGATTACCGGACTCGGATTCAGCTTCACCACCGCCGTCATGGCGCTGGCCGGGAATCATCTCATCGTCGGCGTATTGATGGCACTGTTGGCCTCATATGTTCTCGGCATGGGGCTTACGGTTACGGCCTCGTATATTCTCTGCGCCATTCTTGCCGCCAACGGGCTGGTTGCTCTCGGAATGACGCCTCTTGCCGCGCATTTTCTGCTCTTCTGGTACAGCCAGACTTCCAATATTTCACCGCCGGTGTGCCTGGCCGCCTTTGTGGGAGCCGGAATCGCCAAGGCAAATCCGTTCAGGGTCGGATTCAACGCACTGATGTTCAGCGCCTATATTTTCATCATGCCTCTGCTGTTTGTATACAGTGATATCCTCATGCCCGACGGCTTAACCGCCAGTGCCGTTCAAGCCATGATCAGCGGCTTCCTGTCCACAATTCCTTATGCCGCGTTCGTAACGGGATATTATCGGGCGCCGTTGAGCTGGCCGGTTCGCCTGCTTCTGCTCTGTTCTTCGCTTTTGATGATGCATCCCGGTGCGATAACGGATTTCGTCGGGGTATCCATCATGATTCTGGTTTATGCTTGGCAGTTCTTTTCCGAAAAAAGAAACAAGGCAGCCCCGGTTCGATGATTTGCCGTCCGAACAATAAAGAAAGGAGCCTCCGTCATGGAACTCGCAATTATAAACGGAACCGTTGTCTCGCATCTGGGCAGGTACAAGGCTGATATCGCCGTCGCCGACGGAGTCATCACGGCGCTTGTCAAACCCGGCGGTTTACGAACCGGAGAGGCCCGAACAGTTATCGATGCCGGGGGGCTGTTTGTTTTGCCAGGTTGCATCGAAGCGCACTCCCATTTCCGGGAACCGGGTCATGAATACAAGGAAGACTTCTACACCGGATCAATGGCGGCGGCGGCCGGCGGCATTACAACGGTTTTCGAAATGGCCAACACCAAACCTCTGGCGGACGGCCCAAAGGAAATACTGGATAAGATTGCTTTGATTTCGGGGCGCAGCTTCGTCGACTATTGCCTGCACGGATTGGTGACAAAAAGAAACATCGGGCGTCTGACGGAAATGCTCGCTGTCGGAGTACGAGGCTTCAAGGCGATGATGAGTCTGTCGGCAATGGGCACGCCCACAGTCGATGACGGCGAACTGCTCTGCGCCTTGCGGGAACTGCAGAAGACAGACACGGTGCTGACCGTGCACGCCGAGAACACAAGCATCGTCAATGTCGAGAAGCAACGCTTGCAGGATGCGGGACGCACGGATTGGAAAGCGCACATGGAATCCCGCCCTGTCATCTCTGAAATTGAGGCGATTACACGCGCCATTCTGCTGTGTGAAGAAACCGGCTGTCGGTTGCATATCGCCCACATCGCCGCGGGAAGATCCGTTGACATCATCCGGCGGGCGAAACACCACGGAATCCGCGTGACCTGTGAAACAGGCCCGCATAATCTCACGTTGACCGATGCCGATTACGAGCGCCTCGGGCCGTCGATGTTCATGAATCCGCCGGTTCGCCCCATTGAAGACCAGAACGCGCTTTGGCAGGGAATTCGTGATGGCACGGTGGATATGATCAGTACCGATCATTCTCCCCACAGCGAAGAAGAAAAATTCGCCGCGAACAGTGTCTGGAAAACGAAATCCGGGTTGGCCGGCGTTGAAACGAGCGTTCCGGTGATGCTGACAACGGTCAACGCCGGAAAGCTGACGCTTGAACAGTACGTCAAAGTCTCAAGTTTCAATCAGGCGCATCATTTCAGGATATATCCCCGGAAGGGAGCGATACAGGTGGGTTCAGACGCGGATTTCACGATTGTCGACATGGGTAAAACCGGGATAATCCGCAAAGAGGATTTGAAGAGCAAAACCAAAGTGATGCCGTATGACGGATTCCACTACACCGGCGCGCCGGTGTACACCATCATCCGCGGCAACATCGCGATGAAAGACGGAGTCGTCGATCTCTCGAAACGGGTCGGGCAACTGATTTGAGACGTCGGCCACGGAACCGGAAGCAGCGTTGCCGACGCCGCTTGTTCACCTGCTCCGCGTATTGTGCGGACATGCGGCATAAGCCCGGCGGTTTGGCTTTCACTCTGCCGGAGATTGTTCTAACAGCGTTTGAAAACGACTCTCACGGCGTTCATGCCGCCAACCATCTGCCAAACGACCTGAATTGAAGGAGCACACCATGGATATCGTAGTATTGGACGGCCACACCGAGAACCCCGGGGACCTGAGCTGGGCGCCGTTGGAGGCGTTCGGACAGGTGACGGTGTATGAGCGCACGGCGGCGGCGGATATCGTCACCCGCATCGGCCAAGCCGAAGCTGTCGTCACCAACAAGACGCCGATCCGCCGCGACACCATGGACGCCTGCAAAGGTCTCAAGTTCATCGCCGTGACGGCCACGGGCTATGATGTGGTGGACATCGCCGCCGCCAGAGAAAAAGGCATCGTCGTCTCCAACGTGCCCGCCTACGGCACCGAGGCGGTGGCGCAGGCGGCCATCGCCCTGCTGCTGGAAATTACCAATCGTGTCGGCCATCATGACCACGCCGTGAAGCAGGGGCGCTGGGCCGCCGGGCCGGACTGGTGCTTCTGGGATTACCCGCTGGTGGAGCTTTTGGGCAAAACCATCGGCATCATCGGCTTCGGCCGCATCGGCCGCACTACCGGGCGGATTGCCGGGGCGCTGGGCATGAAGGTGCTCGCCCATGACAAGTTTGAAACCGATGACGGTCGGGCCATCGGCGAGTATGTGCCGCTGGAGCGACTCATCGCCGAAGCGGACGTCATTGCCCTCCACTGCAACCTGACCGATGAAACCCGGGACCTCATCCGCGCCGAAACAATCGCCAGGATGAAAGACGGCGTGATCATCATCAACAATTCCCGCGGCCCGCTGATCAACGAGGCGGACCTGGCGGCGGCCCTGAACGCCGGCAAAGTCCGCGCCGCGGCGGTGGATGTGGTGTCGAAAGAGCCGATCACGCCGGACAATCCGCTGCTCAAAGCCGAAAACTGCCTGATTACGCCGCACATTTCCTGGGCCTCCCTGGAATGCCGCCAACGCATCATGGACATCACCGCCCGCAATCTCGAGGCCTTCGTCAACGGCGCGCCGGTCAACGTCGTCTCCGGATAACGCCGACTCATCGGCAAACCCTTGCATCGCTTTTCCCGGAGCAGCCCGCGTTTTTCGCGCCGCTTCGGGAACGGCGGCGAAGCCGGACACTTGGTTTTGTAAATATGGGCAACGTGAAATGAAGCGTCTGACGACGCTCAACTGTGCGTTCGAGTAACCTTCGAATGTGACGCCTCATGAGTGCTCGAAGGGCTCGGAAGTCACGAATCAATCGTGCCGGAAGAAAGGAAGAAGGAACAGATTTTCCATCACACTCCCGCCAAATCCTTCGCGATCTATGAACGGCTGTACCCGGCTCTGAAAGACGCCATGCACGTTCTCGCCGACCACCAGTCCCCGCCGCAAGACCATGCCCGTGTTCCGGGCCGGTGACCCAACGACGGACAACAGAAATGACGGGATGCCCCGCGCATCCGGTCAACCTTGGGTTTCCGCTTTACCGCAGCACGGGTTTGGCATATAATAACCTCGCAAATCTTAAATTCAACTTCAAATTTGCAAGGAAATGTCGCCCAAATATATCACCAGACTCGCTGAGGCGGATGTCGACTACTCGCTGAAACACTTTCCCGTCACCGCGATTACGGGGCCGCGACAATGCGGAAAATCAACTCTGGCCAAACATCTGGCGGCGCGACACAACCGGTTTGTGTTTCTCGATCTCGAAAAACCCGAAGACCTGAACAAGCTTACTGACCCCTACCTGTTTTTCAGCACCGTGCAGGCGGACTTGTTCTGCATCGATGAAATCCAGCGCAAGCCGGAGCTGTTTCCCGTTCTGCGCACCCTGGTCGACGAATGGTCACGACCGGGCTGTTTTCTGGTTCTCGGCTCCGCCTCCCGGGACATGCTCAAACAGAGCTCGGAATCCCTGGCCGGGCGAATCGCTTATGTCCGGCTGTCGCCCTTCACTCTCACGGAAGCGGCGCACACAAACGCCTTCACCCTGGCGGCCTATATCGAGCGCGGCGGTTTTCCGCGCAGTTTTCTGGCCGCGGAAGCCAGAGCCTCCTTTCTCTGGCGGCAGAACTTCATCACCACCTTCCTGGAACGGGATTTGCCGCAATGGTCGGCGGTTCCGCCACCGGCGATGCGGCGGTTATGGCAGATGCTGGCCCACATCAACGGACAAACCGTCAACTATTCCGAGCTCGCCAATTCCTTGGCCGTCAGCGGCGCCACCGTCAAAACCCATATCGACCTGCTGGCGGGCACCTATATGCTGGACCTGGTGCCGCCGTGGTTTTCCAACATGGGCAAGCGGCTTGTCAAAGCGCCGAAAGTCTACATCACCGATTCCGGCATCACCGCCTGCCTGCTCGGCCTGCGCGGTTTCGAGGAGTTCATCGCCCACCCGCGCATCGGCGCCGCATGGGAACAGATTGTGTTGACCAATCTGCGGACGCACTTTCCCGACGCCGAATTCTACCACTACCGCACGTCGGCCGGCGCCGAAATGGATTTTGTCATGCGGCAGGGGCCGCGCCTGTTCGCCGTGGAATGCAAATTTTCACGGGACCCGAAACCCGGCCGCGGCGCTCATAACGCCATTGAAGACATCCGCCCGGAGCACACCTTCATCGCCGTTCCCACCGCGACCGGCTGGCCGCTCACACCGGACATCAGCGTGGTCTCCCTCGAAGACCTGACGACGCGCCTGCAGGAGCGACTGGCGAAATGAGCGGGTGGGAATACGGCAAACCGGTCAATCAACCTTACAAATCTGAAGTTCAACTTCAAATTTGCAAGGTTAATGGATGCCGACCAGAACGGGCGTTTCCAAACGCCCCGTCTCGGCCGCACCTCGAAAATCCGTCCATACCCCCGATTCCTCCCAACCCGCAGCCAAAAGAAACCCCGGGGTCGCCCCCGGGGTTCTTCTCCTGTCATCCGGCGTGTCCGGAATTACTGGACATTCTTGTTGTAGAGGTTGAGGCGCTTGATGGTGGCCAGCAGTTTGGTGTCGTCCTCCTCAAGATACTTGGCGAACTCTTCGGGGCCCATCCATGTCGGCAGGTCACCGATTTTGGCCAGTGTTTCGAGATAGGTCGGGTCCTTGGTCGCCGTTTCAATGGCCTTGACCAGGATATCCTTGACCTCCTTCGGAGTTCCCTTGGGAACCACGAAGGAACGCCACACCTGCCCGGTCGCGTCGTATCCCGATTCCTTGAAAGTCGGAATTTCCGGATAAGCTTCGAGGCGGGTTTCGTCCAACACGCCGAGAACACGCAGATTGCCCGCCTTGTATTGGCCGTACGCCTCAGACGGATGGATCACACCGGAATCGATGTGGTTGCCGACCAGAGCGGTCAAAACGCCACTGCCGCCATCCTTGAACGGCATGGGCTGAACCTTGATGCCCGCCTTCTCGAAAAACAGTTCGATCGGCAGGTGGGTGCCGCCGCCGACCGCCGCGACGCCCAGAGTCAAGGCGCCGTCTTTTTCCTTGGCGGTCTTGACATAGTCATCAAGGGTCTTGATGGGCGAGGCGCTGTTGACGACCAGGAACACCGGCACCTTCAGGAACAGGCAGAGCGGATCCAGATCCTCACGGGTATACTCCAGCCCGCCGTAGTGAATCTGGTGGATTAAGCCGGTATTGTTGATGAGACCGACGGTGTAACCGTCCGGCCGCGAATGGGCGACGAAGCTGGTGCCGATGGTGCCCGAACCGCCGGCCTTGTTGGTGACGATGACCGGTTTGCCCAGTTCCTTCTCCAACGGACTCACCAGAGTACGGGCAATGATGTCGGAACCGCCGCCCGCACCCCACGGCACGACAAGCGTGATGGGCCGTTGCGGAAAATCCGCCGCCGATGCCGGCGCCGCGACGCCAAGCGACACCGCGCAGGCCGCCGCGAAAAGAGTGACGAGTTTATTCATGAATATCTCCTTTTGTTATTGCACGAGAGAAACGGTTATTGTGGAATTTTCTTGCCGGTTTTCCATTCCCGATAAACTGGCCAAACCAGTGACAAAATGCTGAGCACGATGAAAAAGGCTGAGATCGGCTTAGTGATGAATACGGTGAGGTCCCCCTGGTTGGCGATATAGGCCAACCGCAGATTGACCTCGGCGATGGGCCCGAGAATTAGGGCAATACACACCGCCGCGAGCGAGAAGTTGTATTTTTGCAGGAAGTAGCCCACCACGCCGAACACCAGCATGGTGTAGAGATCGGTCACGTTCATATTGATGGCATAGGAGCCGAGCACACAGAACATGACGATGGCCATCACCAGGGTTCTCTTGGGAATCCGCAGTACCTGGGCGAACAGGCGGACCCCGGCGAGCCCGATGATGATCATGAACACATTGGCGATAAAACTGCCGGTAAAGATGCCGATGACCACATCGGGGCGCTGTGTGAACAGCATGGGCCCCGGCGCCAGACCCTGAATCATCAGGCCGCCGACCAGAACCGCCGTCACCGAATCCCCCGGAATGCCGAGGGCGAGAAGCGGAACCAAAGCGCCGCCGCACACCGCGTTGTTGGCGCTCTCCGTCGCCGCCACACCGTCCAGTTCTCCTGTTCCGAACCGTTCGGGATGGGGAGAGTTGCGCTTGGCTTCGCTGTAGCTGATCCAGGAGGCCGTGCCCGAGCCCGTACCCGGCACGATACCGACAAACGTGCCGATGATCGAACCGCGCAAAAGGGTTTTCCAGCACGAGGCTAATTCCCTCAGGCTGGGGATGCTCCCCGAGAGCTTGACCGTCACCTCGTTCTTTTCAAAAATGCGCTCGATTTGCACCAGCACCTCGGAAATGGCGAAGAGACCAATCAACGCCGGGATAAAGGCAACCCCGTCGGCAAAACCGGTCATGCCGAAGGTGAAGCGCAGGACACCGCCGATGGGGTCAGAGCCGATGGTCGAGAGCAGCATGCCGAAACAGCCGATCAGGATGCCTTTGAGGATATCGCTGGACAGGCTGGCGATGATCGCCAGGCCGAAGGCTGCAAGGGAGAAGTATTCGGCCGGGCCGAACTTCAGGGCGAAACTGGCCAGCAGCGGCGCGCAAAACGCCAGCACCACGCAGGAGAACAACCCGCCGATGCCCGAGGCGATGGTGGCCATGCCGAGGGCCTTCAACGCCTGCCCCTTTTGTGCCAGCGGGTAGCCGTCAAGGACCGTCGCCGCCGACGCCGGAGTTCCGGGGGTCTTGACCAGAATCGAGGAAATGCAACCGCCGTAAATCCCGCCGATGAAAATGCCGATCAGCATGTTCAAGCCGATGACCGGCGGCATGCCGAAGGTGATGGGGATCAGCAGGGCCACGCCCATGGTCGCCGTAAGGCCCGGCAGGGCGCCGATGACCGTTCCACCGAACACGCCGACGAAAATGGCCCACAGGCAGGACGGCTGGAAAACCGCAAGGATATAACCGAGGGTGTCAGGGGTCTCCATGGTATCTCCTTAATCAATGTCAACAAAAACAAACGTTTCAGCCCGGGACGATCAGAAATAGAGATAGGAGGGGAATTCCGGCAGCGGCACCATCATGATTTTGGTGAAGCCGTAATATGCCAACCCGATGATGACATAGGGAAAAACGAAGATATGAAGCGGGCGCCTCTCCCCCAGAAGCAGCATTCCCGCCGGCAGGATGACGGCGGACGCCACGAGAAAGCCCAAAGGCTCATAAATCAGGATGTAAACAACCAGCAGCACGATAAACAGCGCCATGCGCAGCAACACATTGCCCGCCGCCATGGCCGGGGCTTCGCCGGCATCGAGCGCGCCGTACCACAGGCTTCGGCCCAACAACGCGAGGGACAGCAGAGCGATGGTCGCTGTCATCACCCCGGGGAAAAACTCCGGCCCGATGGTGTGTTCATAACCGACACCCAGAGGCAGCTTGGAAATCCGCCACCAGGCAAAGGCGCAAAACATCAGGAAAGCGATGGCAACATAGGTGTCATGGTTGGCTTTTTTCATGAAACGTCCCCTCTTTATCGAATGTTGCAAATTCCTGAGCGGTGCGGCGGCTGCATCCGGCGATTCCGGAGGCGCCGCCGCACGCGAGAGTCACTTTTTCCAGCGCGGATGGTCATAGGCTGCCGGATTACAGACCTTGGGCCATTTCTCCCCGTTGATCACCGCCAGAACTCCCTCCACCGCGCCGACCGCGACGCCCGCGGCCGCTTCTTTTGTCTGCCCGGCCATGTGCGGCGTAATCACGAAGTTGTCCAGCTGCATCAGCGGCAGCCCGGCGTCGAACGGTTCCTGCACCAACACGTCAAAACCCGCACCGTGGATTTTGTTGTCCTTCAGGGCGCGGTACAGCGCGTCTTCGTCAACGATGCCGCCCCGCGCGCAGTTGATGAGGATCGCGTTGTCTTTCATCATGCCGAGTTCCTTTTCGCCGATGAGGTTGCGCGTCGCGTCCGTCAGCGGCACGTGCAGGGAGATCACGTCCGCCTCCCGGTAGAGCGGCCCGAGGTCCGTGATATAGGCCCAACCGCCGGCTTCAACGGCTTCTTTTTTCAGGAACGGATCATACACCATCACCGTCATGCCGATGGCCGCGGCCATACGCCCGAATTCCGAACCGATGGCGCCGCCGCCGACAAGCCCGAGGGTTTTGCCCTTCAGTTCATAGGCCTTGTAGGTCGAGCGGATATTGAAATTGCCGCGTCGTGTTTCCTGGTCGGATCGCAGCACATCCTTGGCAAGGGCGAACATCAGCATCATGGCATGTTCGGCGACGGAACGGGTATTGGCGCCCGGAACGATGACAACGGGAATACCGAGTTCGGTGCAGGTCGCGACATCGACACTGTCGACGCCAACACCCGGGCGGCCGATGACCTTCAGGTTTTTCGCCGCCAGCAGCCCTTCCCTGTCAATGGAACCGATACGGATGATCAGCCCGTCGGCATCCGCCAGAAACGGATCCAGTTTGCGCGGCTCCCCGGTTTCGGCGACAACCGCCTGCGCATGGCGCTCCAGAAGCGCCATGCCCTTTTCATGCAGTCTTTGAGTCACAACCACTTTTGTCATGTTCACAACCGCTATTCCTTGTAGACGTCGCACGCGGCCTTGAGCGCCGCATCGATTTTCGGGTCGGTGCCGCTGGCCGGCTCGCGGGCCGGGCCGACGGGATGGCCGAGAAGATTCAGGCACCGCTTGACGACGGAATTGGGGTTCCCCAACGCCATCACGTCGCGGAACGGCCGGATGGCGCGCTGCGCGGTGTTTGCCGCCTCGATATCACCCTTGGCCCAATTGTCGTAAATGCTGCAGATCAGCTTCGGGAACACATTCGCCCAACCGGCGATCGCTCCCGTGCCGCCGGCCAGCAACGTCCAGAGAATGAGTGAATCATTGCCGGCCAGCACCGCAAGACGTCCGCCGGTATTCTCGATATAGCGCAGGGTATTGTCGAAATTGCCGCTGGAATCCTTGGCGCCGACGATGTTCGGGTTTTCCTCGGCGAGCTTTTTGACCGTCTGATAATTGATGTTGTTGCCCGTGCGCGCCGGCATGTTGTACAGCAGAATCGGCAATGTGACGCTCTTGGCCACGGCGCTGAAATGACGATAGATATCGTCCTGCGAAACCGCCACGAAATAGGGCGAGACCACCGACAGGGCGTTCACACCCAAACCCTCGGCCTTCTTCGACATTTCAACGGTTTCCCTGGTGCCGATGCACCCCGTCCCGGCATAAACCGGCACCCGCCCCTTGACCTCGTCCACGGCGACTTTCAGCACCTTGAGTTTTTCATCCTCGGTCAGCGCATACACTTCACCGTTGGTGCCCAGTGCAAAGATACCGGAAACCCCGCCATCAATCAGCCGGTTGATTTCGATGCGGAACTGCGCTTCGTTGAAGCTTTCATCGTCGTTCATCGGCGTGATGATGGGAACGATAATACCTTTGGGTGTGAACATTCTGGTCTCCTTGTTGTCAGGACGATTGAGCGATGGAATGATTGGGCGGCCACGGGTCGATGAGGTTTCCCGCCGCGTCGAACCGCATGGGCGCCGGCCGGCTCAGAATCTCGATGCCCGGCCGTTCTTCGAGCTCCGGCAGCATGGCTTCCGAGGCGTAGAGATATTCAAGATGCAGGGTGTTGGGAATGCGCAGCATGCGAACCGCGTCGGGCGTTCGGGTTTCGCAGGTTTTGACCGCGGCCTGGATGGCGGATTTGTCGTCCGGCATGCTCAACGGAATCGACGCGGCGCACAGCAGGCCGGACGTCACCGCGTTCATGTACACCGCTTCACGGTCAAACTTGTTGAACAGCTTGTCGGTAATCACATCCGCCCGGGCGACGCCATTGGCGTTGCCGGCGCTTTTGTCGGTGATGTCCAGCACCGCGATGCGCTTGATGTCCGGCCCGCCGGACATCGCCGGTGACGACGGACGTCCGGTGATGTTGGTATCCATGCACGCGCCGGAAAACTCCTTGCCGACATAATCGATGATCAGCACATCCAGCGGACCGGTGGCCAGCGGCTCATCCAGCGGCCCGATGGGCAGCCGCGGCATGTTGCCCATGGCGATCTTCAGAAATTCCTTTTCTTCGGCAATCAGGCTTTGAGGAGCGGCAACCACAATCCGCGACAGGCGATCATAGGCGTTCTCGATGGTGCCGACTCCGAACAGCACCTTGCACGTCTTCAGCTTGACCACGGCCATTTCCTCGACGAGGTGTCCCATATGACCGAACCCCCACAGATGGCAGTTTTCAGCCCCGGACTGTTTGCCGAGTCCGATGGTCAGCATTTTCGCAAGCCCGCTTTCGAGGGGAGCGCGGAATCCCGTATGGGGTTTGATCCGGTTGTAGAGAACGATGCCGTCGGCTTCATGGGCCAGCTTGTCGATCCGCACGGACATGCCGTTCTCCAGCACGCCCACTTCCACGGTTTCCATACTGGAACGAATCGGGCAACCGATGGTGCTTTCCGTTACACCGAGATGTTCCAGCACTTTCCGCTGACCCTCGGCGGTCGCGCCGCCGTGGCTGCCCATGGCCGGCACCACAAACGGATGGGCGCCGCGCTCACGGATGAACTCCACCAACCCTTTCAACACCGGGACAAACTGCGCGAACCCGCGGCTCCCCGCGGTCACGGCGATGCTCATGCCGGGTTTGACCGCCCCGGTGCAGGGCGTGCTCAGTGCCTGCCGCAGCGCCGCCTGAACGTCGGAGACATCCATCGCCGCAAAGGACTGCCGCACCAGCGCAACCGGCGGGATCGGAAAATCATCGACAAGTCTGGCATATCCGGGGCGCATGGGCTGCTCTCACTCCTTCGCCAGCCAGGCGGCCAGTTCAACGGAATCGATCATGGAATGCGGGTTGGCTCTGCCTTCGCCCGCAATCTCGAAAGCGGTGCCGTGATCGACGGAAACCCGGATGATCGGCAGGCCGAGGGTAATGTTCACCCCGGCCACCGCGCCCATCTGCCCGGTTTTTTCGTCAAAGGTGAACCCCTTGAGTTTGATGGGGATATGCCCCTGGTCATGGTACATCACCACCACCACATCAAACTTGCCGCCGGCCATTTTGGGAAACACCGTGTCGGGAGGAACCGGCCCTTCCACATTCAGTCCCGCCGCCTGCGCTTCGGCAATCGCCGGGATGATTTCTGTAATCTCCTCGTCGCCGAACAGTCCGCCTTCGCCGCTGTGCGGATTCAACCCGGCAACCGCAATGCGGGGCGAGGCGATCCCCATCTTCTTCAGGGCATTGCAGGAGAGTTCGATCACCTTGAGGACCCGCTCCTTTTTCACCAGGTCACACGCCCGGCGCAACGACACATGGGTGGAGACATGCGCCACCCGGAAAGCCCCGTCTGCCAACATCATAGTGTAATCGCGGGTTTTGGTGAGGTCGGCATAGATTTCAGTGTGGCCGGCATAATGAAATCCGGCGGAATTGACGGCGGCCTTGTTGATGGGGCCGGTCACCGTCGCATGGACCCTGCCCTCCATGGCCAGCGCGATATTGCGGGCGATATACTCGAAAGACGCCTTTCCCTGGGCGGGGGTCGCCGTTTTGTAGCGAAGCTCTTCGCGCGGCATGTTGTGAAGGTCGAGAACATCGACGACGCCGTATTTGTACTTTCCTTCCTCCGGTGAGGAAACCGCGCGGACGGAAAGGTCCAGCCCGGAAAACCTCACGGCATCCGCCACCACCCCCGCATCCGAAACCACCAACGGCCGGCACAGATCATAAATCCTGCGATCATTCAAAGCCTTGACCGTCACTTCGGGGCCGATTCCCGCCGGGTCCCCCGAACTGATTCCCACAATCGGGCGCTGTCCATTCATGATGTTCTCCGTAAAACCGTATCGGACTGCCGAAGCATTTGAACAAGTTGCAAAAGTGTCTGCGGGCCGCCGAAGCCCCCGGCCTTGGTGACGGCTTTCAGCCCGTGCCACGCCCCACCGCTGACCGTCACAAGCGCGATCCCGGGCAGCAGTTCGGCGTGCAGATCGAGACACCCGCTGAGACGGTGCAGAATGGAATAGGCCGTTTCACCTCCGGTCATGACCAGCGCGACGGAGTGAGGTGAGTCCTTCAACCGGGCGAGAACCTCGAGTGCCGCGGCGGCCATTGCGGCGCTGAGCGCCAAGCCCGCCGAATCGGTCCCCCGGGTTTCCAAACGCGCAACGGGTGTCGCAAGCACCGCCGCCCCTTCCCCGAGCGCCCGGACGACCTCATCCGTTGCCGCCGCCGCTGAAGCGGGATTGTCCAGAACGTCCTCCGGCAGACGGATAACCGGCACCCCCGCATCGGCAAGGGCCAGGGTCTGATGATGAGCGGTCTGGTGCGCGCTGCCGCACACAACGAACACCCGCTCCACCACCGGCAAAGACTTCCGTTTGGCCTCCGCGTTCAGGGTCGCGGCGTGCGGCGACAGCCGGGAAGCGACGGCTTCCGCCAGCCCGGCCGAGCCGACGAACAGCGGCCGGTCCGCCATGGCTAACCCCACCGCGGCAATGGTCGCCAGATGTTCGGGGGTTTGCGCATCGAAAATGACATAGTCCGCGCCCTCACTCCGGATCAGCTCCTGAATCCGCCGGGTGACGGCGTCTTCACCGGCATCCATGACCGCCACGGGAACAAGACCGGTTTTGTGGCTGCCGGACCGGTTGACATTTGCCGCCACTGAGGACGTCGTGACCGGCGTCAGCGGATCGGCGGCGAAGCCCGTGAGGTGCAACGGAACGTCTGCCACGAACAGGTCGCCGTCGATGACGCTGCGCCCCTGCTGCGGATAGGACGGCGCCACAAATGCCGCGGAGAATCCGAATCCGCTCATCACGGCGTCAATCTCAACTCCGGGATGCCCGCGCAGCGTGCTGTCAATCTTTTGATACACCGCCTGGGGTTGCTCCCCCATCGCCTGTTTCACGGCGGAAACCATCGCGGCGAGACGCTCCCCGGCGACATCGGCAGGAAGGTTGCGCGTGTTGGTATTCACCACCAACAGCCGCTCTCCCGTGTCCACGGGAGCGAGAGACAACGCCGCGTCACCGGTAATCGTCGCGCGCGTTTCAATGCCGCGTTTCGCGAACTGGATTCCGGCATCGTTGCCGCCGGTGAGATCATCGGCCACAAGCAGATACATATCAGCTTCTCCGCGTCAGAATGCCGGTATAAATGACCCTGATATCATCCTTGGAGAGGGGTTTCGGATTGTTGTCCAGCAGCCGTTTGACTTCAAACGCCGCGTCCACCAGAAGGTCGAGGTCCTCAGGTCCGATCCCCAGTTCTTCCAGCGACGCGGGAATTTTCAGGTCCTGCGCCAGCCGGGCGAGGTAATCCACAAGATAATCGGCCTTGTCGGAGTCATTCATGCCGCCGAGGGATGTTCCCGAGGCCCGGGCCGCGAGGTCCGCCACCATCGCCAGCTTTTCAACGCAGGCGTCCTTGTTGTAGGCAAACACCGGCGCCAGCAGCACCGCATTGGAGACCCCGTGGGGAATCCGGTAGCGTCCGCCCAGGGGGTAAGACAGGGCATGGACAGCGTTGGTACCCGAGCAGGCAATACACACGCCGCCGTAGAACGCCGCCAGTTGGGTTTCGCCTCTCGCTTCGATATCGGCGCCGTCAGCAACCGCGGTGCGCAGGCTTTTGAAGGTGAGTCGCATCGACTCCATGGCGAACATGTCGCTCACCGGGTTGGCCTTGTTGGACACATAGCATTCCAAAGCATGGCACAACGCATCCAGGCCCGTTGCCGCCGTAACGTTCGGCGGCAAGCCGACCAGCAGTTCCGGATCGAGAATGACCTGATCGGCCATAAACTCTTCACACACCACGCCGACCTTGAGGTTGAGCTTCGGCCGCAGCGCAATGGAATTCGGCGTCGCCTCGGAGCCGCTGCCCGCCGTCGTCGGAACCATGATGAGCGAGGCTTTGCGTTTGCCGGAAAACCGCCCGGCAAAGAGATCCTCCATGCTCGGCCCGCCCTGCGCCATCACCGAGACGAACTTTGCCGTATCCATGGCGCTGCCGCCGCCGACGGCCACAATGGCGTCAAGCCCGGGCATATCGACGGCCGCGACGATATCGGTGATTTGCTGTTCGGTCGGTTCGGCGACGATATCCCAGAACTCCCTCACCGCCGCGGCGTCAGCGCCGATGGCATCGAGAGCGGCCCGGACGGCGCCGCTGCTTTTGACGCCCGGGTCCCCCATGACCAGAATTTTCTTTCCCGCCACCGAGCGGGCAAGCTCCCGCGCTTTTCCCGGACCGAAGGATATGACTTTGGGCATGAGACATTTGAACTGGCGCATCGGATTCTCTCAGTCGTAACGCTGAAGGCGGAGGCCTGACTTTGGTCGATTCAGTTGCGCCCCACCATCACCCTTGGAAAACATAAAGCTTTTATGCTTTTATTGTTATCGTGTTATCATAACAATTTTATTTTGACAAGTGCTATGTTAAGAATATAATATGATAAATAACAACCGAAGCTGGAGGAGTTCGACCAAGCGCTCACGGAGTATAACGGACAACATTTCGCAAGGCCGGCAGGCCGGCCGGGAAAGTCAAATACAGTTGCTTCCGGCATCCCGCCGGCACAACAAAATGTGTATCGTTCGCTTTGAAATGTATTATCCGGAATATAGCTTGTGAACTGGTGGCCTATGCTCAAGAACTCTCTGTCTTCACTTGGCAAATATGTGTACTTTCACGTCGTCGGGCTGAAATCGTCAAACCGATACCACCTTTTCGGTTCAGCGACTCGAAATGACACAAGTGGCAAAGGACTGGTCTGAACGCATGCGTACGAGCCTCACTGACGAAGTCACCGCAAACATTTCCGCCGCCATTTCCGCCGGGCAGTTTCCGCCGGGAACAAAGCTGCCGACGGGCCAACAGTTGGCGCAGGAATACGGCGTCAGCCTGACGGTCATCCGCGAATCCGTCTCGCGGCTGCTGGCTGACGGGATGGTGACGTCACGCCAGGGCTCGGGGATTTATGTTGCCGACATCTCGTTTCGCCGGCCTTTTCGCATCGATGACCCCACATTGATCGAGCCGATCTACATCTTTGAGCTGCGCGCGGCCATGGAAGTCACCGCCGCCGGGCTTGCCGCCCTGCGTCATACCGATGCGGAGTTCGCGAGGATTGAAGAGGCTCAAAGTTTGATCGGTGAAGCTTTTGCGCGTGGAGAGGAGGCCGTCGACGAAGATCTCCAGTTTCACTGCGCCGTTGCCGACGCCACCGGCAATCCGCTGTTCAAGCAGTTCATGGAGTTCCTGCGGCCGCACATTCAGGGCGCCATCAGCGCCTCGCGCGTCAAGGGCGGCGCTCAGGGAGTGGCGATTGTGCTCGAAGAGCACTCCTACGTCATCGACGCCATCCGCCGGCGGGACCAGGTGGCCGCGGAAGCCGCCATGGGCGCCCACATGGAAAAATGCAAGGCGCGCTGCGCGTAGGCAATTGCGCCTTGCCATAAAAACAGCTCGATTGTGCCGGAAAGGAAGTCCTCGAGGGCTCGGTCAAACGTTGTCTGAGTTGAGCGACAAGCCGTCTCTCGAACATCTTTGGAGGTTCTTCCATCACGTCACAAGGAAACAGACGTATCGGCACCGCCGGGCGAACCGTCGGGTTCCGCCTTACGACCTGCCGAAAACGTCCGTCATTGGTCTGAAAACGCACGCATCGGCGCCGCCGGAACCGTCCGGTTGATTCCGCCGTTTTTCCCTCTACCGCTCCTCGGGGCGGATATTGTCCACCTGACCGTAAATGAACATGGC
>JAISTL010000081.1 GCA_031272615.1 Methylobacteriaceae bacterium
AAACGTCCGGGTCCGAAAGTGATCGTATTCGGGGACAGCCTGGTGAGCGGGTATGAATTGCCTGAAGGCTCGGGGTTCGTTCCCAAACTGCAGAAGCTGTGTGACGACCGCAAGCTCGAAGCCAATCTCATGACCTCAGGCGTACCCGGCGACACCACTACAAGCGCTCTGGAGCGAATCGACAACGTGCTCAACGCCGAGCCGAAGGGCGTGCTGATTGTCCTCGGCGCCAACGATATGTTCGGTGGCGTGGATCCGATATTGATCAAGGAAAACCTGTCAAAAATCATCGACAAGTTCCAGGAGCGCAAAATCAAGGTGCTTCTCGCCGGAATGCGCGCTCCCGACAACTTCGGCAGCAAATATCAGACGGACTTCGACGGTGTTTATACCGATCTCGTCAGGGAAAAATCCGTCGCCTTTTTCCCGTTCTTCCTTGACGGCGTTGCCGGCGACCCGGCCATGAATCTTCCCGATGCCCGGCACCCCAATCAAAAGGGTATCGAACATATTGTTGAAAACATCTTCCAGACATTCAAGGATTTTGTGTCGACTTTGAAGTGAACCGGGCGCGATGAAGCGACGAAAAGAGGCGCCGGCCCCGGCGCCTTTTTCTTTGCCTGCCCGATGCCGCCCGGCGCGTTTCAGGCGCGGCGTGAACCTCCACCGATATCCTGCATTCCCGGTTCATGTTTACGGATGGTTCGTTTTTCTATATATCGGCGCCACCCCGTCTCCCAGGTGTTCACGGCGCCGCGCGGCAAGTCTCTTCTCAAACAGGTCGTTTCATGCCTCCTTTATCCGTCATTTTCGACAGAACCGCCCTTCTGGGCGAACTGAAGGCGTCATGGACCCTGAGCTGGCCGATTGTGCTCACCAGCTTGACCCAAACCTTCATCATGTCCACCAACCTGTCGCTGATGGGGGGAATTGACAATGAAACCGTTGCCGCCGGGGGGCTCGGGACCAACCTCTATTATATCGCGATGATTTTTTGTGCGGCGTTGACGGCGGCGGTTTCGCCGGTCGCGGCGGTGGAACTCGGGCGAAACCGTCATGCGGTCAAAACGGTCCGTTCATCGGTGCGTCAGGGGTTTTGGGCGGCGGTTGTGGTGCTCGTCCCCGTCTGGTGTATTCTCTGGCATTCCGAGCAGATTTTTCTGTGGATGGGGCAGGACGTGCGTTCGGCCCGATACGCCGGACATTACACCTTCATGCTGATGTGGAGTCTGGCGCCGCTTTGCGGATACATGGTGCTGCGTTCGCTTCTGGCGGCACTGGAGCGGCCGGGTTGGACTTTGGTGTTCGGCCTTTTGGCGGCAGTCATCAACTTCATCGTTGCCCGTTCACTGACAAGCGGCGTCTTCGGCCTGCCGCGTCTCGGTCTCACCGGAATCGGCATCGCGTTCTTCGCCGCCAATCTGACCATGTTCGGCGGATTGGTGGTGGTGATGCTGCGGGACCGCCGTTTCCGGCGCTACCACATCTTCGGCAAGCTGCTGGAACCCGATTTGCCGCGGTTCCGCACGTTGTGGCGTATCGGACTTCCCATAGCGATCACCGCCACTTTGGAGACAACGGTGTTCAGCGTCGCCGGCTTCGCCATGAACATGATCAGCGTCGAGCAGATGGCCGCCCATGTCATCGCTGTACAAATGGCGTCCATCACCTTTCAGGTCCCCTTCGGAATCGCCCAGGCAGTCACCGTACGTGTCGGGCGCGCCTGGGGGGCAAAGGATAATCCCGGCATCCTGCGGGCCGGTTGGTGCTGTCTGGCCATCGGCGTCATCTTCATGGCGGCAATGGCGCTGCTCATGGTTGGAATTCCGAAAACGTTGATTCGTGTGTTCCTCGATACCGAACTGCCGAAAAACGCCAAAACGGTGTTGTTCGTGACGCAGTTTCTCGTATTTGCCGCCATATTTCAGATTTTCGACGGCGCCCAGACCATCTCGGCCGGAATGCTGCGCGGTTTATACGACACCCGTGTGCCGATGGTCATCGCCGCTTTCAGTTATTGGGGAATCGCCATTCCCGTCGGGTTGATTCTCGCTTTCCCCATGGGTTTCGAGGGCGCCGGCATATGGATCGGCTTCGATTTGAGCCTCGCTGTGGTTGCCGTTCTGCTGGTCTGGCGCTGGACTCGCCGAACCCGAAAACTTTTTCGCCGGGCGTGACCAGCGGCATTTCTTAATCGCACAGCACCCGGAGAGTGTTTCAAACGGAGACTTTTCCCGCGTTATTTTTGATAAAACAACAGGTTCACGGGTTCTGACGGTAACACCGCTGTTTCATTTCGACACAGCGGACCAAGCCTCCGTAAGCGCATTTTCAACCATTCCCCCACATAGTACCATTGTGAAGAAACGGAATCACGAGCGGGAGAATCCGTGTGTTCTCCCGGGATCGCCGTTTTGTTGTTGATTGCTTGATTCAAGAGGCGTTGATTATGTCTTCAGTATCCTTTGGTCTCGGCAATGTGGTTGCTTTTCCACGTATGATGCAACCACAACTGCCGTCATCCGCGCGTCAGAAAATCGATCGTAAAATGTTTCTGGATATCGTTCATTCCAGTCCGGCGATTTTGTTGAATCCCAATGATCAGGCGGCGCGGACCTATGCCATCCGGTTTTGCGTACTCGGTCTCGTACAAATTGAAGAAGAACAGGATGATAAAACCTTTCGCTTCCTGAAGCCGTCAGAAGCGTTTTATGATAAGGGTTTGCGTCGATGGCGCGTGTCGCGCCGCAGCGGAACGGACCCCGCACGGATTGCCGGCCTGCGTCCGCAGTTATGAAACGTTGATTTTTGCAGTTTTCCGGTGCTATAGGACTCGCTCATTCATTCAACACGAGCGAGTCCTTTTCATGTCCGATTATCCCTGCCGTTCAGCGCTCTACATGCCCGCTTCCAATCTGCGGGCGCTTGCCAAAGCTCCCACCCTGGATACCGACGCGGTGATCCTGGATTTGGAAGACGCCGTCGCCGTTGATATCAAAGAGCTTGCCCGCAATCAGGCCGCCGCCGCCATCCGGGATGGCGATTTCGGTTTTCGTCGCCGCATCGTGCGCATCAACGGGCTGGAGTCGCCGTGGGCCGAGGCCGATCTCGCCGCCTTCGCAGGAAGTTTTCCTGATGCTTTTCTCATTCCCAAAACCTCCGAAGCGGCCACCGTGCTCACCGTGGCACGCCGGCTCGATGCTCTCGGCGCCCCCGCCGGGGTGGAAATTTGGGCAATGATTGAAACGCCGCCGGCGCTGTTGGCCCTCGACACGATCGCTTCGCTCGCCCTCAATTCACAATCGCGACTGACAACGCTGGTCATCGGCACCAACGATCTCGCCAAGGCGACCGGCATGCGATTCACCCGTCAACGCGAGCCGATTCTCCCGTGGCTGGCGATTGCCGTCATGACCGCCCGGGCCCGCGGGTTGCGGATTCTCGACGGTGTGTTCAACAAGATTCAGGATAAAGACGGGTTTGAAGCCGAATGCATCCAGGGGCGGGATTACGGATTTGACGGCAAGACTCTGATCCACCCGTCGCAGCTGGAACCCGCCAACCGCATCTTCGCACCGAGCCCCGAGGAAATCTTCGAGGCGGAAGAGATTGTGGCACTGTTCGAACTGCCGGAAAACGCCAGCAAAAATGTGGTTGCCAAGGGCGGCGCCATGGTTGAACGGCTGCATTACGAGGAGGCTTTGAAAACACTGGCTTTGGCCCGCGCCATGAAACGGGAAAGCGCATAGGCGAGAGGAGAATCATCGCGGATAATGCGACGCTGAGAACCGGAAACTGCGAGAGGCTTCGTGACGCTTCTTCGCGAACGGCTGTCGGAAAACGGCCTTAATGGCCTTGCACCAAAGCATATCCCATGCTAGTCACCCCTACGCCGAACACAGCATGCAGTTTTGATATTATATTCATATTTTCAGAAGCCCGTGAACCGGACCCGCCGGAACAGGCGCATGAAAGAACGAGAGAAAACCCGTGTCGAATCGAGTTTCACACAGGAGTCCTTCACATTCGGGAGTTGCGGCCCGTTATGTCACCGCCCTCCTCAAGTTGTCGGAGGAAACCCAATCCACCGACTCCGTCGTTGCCGATCTCACCAGATTCCGCGCGATTCTGGATGAGAGCCCGGATTTGCAACGCCTGGTCGAAAGCCCGACCTTTCTCCCCAAGGAGCAGGTCGAAGCCGTCGAGGCCGTGATGCAGAAGGCCGGCATCTCGGGACTGGCGGCACAATTCATCGGCCTGGTAGCGGCAAACCGCCGCCTGAACAAACTGCCGGAAATGCTGGAATGGTTCAACCACGAGGCGGTGGTTTCCAAAGGAACGGTCTTCGCGGATGCCACATTCGCCGCCGACGCATCGGAAGAAGCCGTCCGGAACGTCGTGTCGGTATTGAAGGATATCACCGGCAAGGATGTCTCCCTGACAACCCATACCGATCCGGAACTCATCGGCGGCATTGTCGTCAAAATCGGCAGCCGCATGGTGGACGCCTCCATTCGCACCAAGCTCAATTCCCTTCGTCATAGCCTGAAAGAGATCCACTGATGGACATTCGTGCAGCAGAAATTTCGTCAATCCTGAAAGAGCAGATCAGGAATTTCGGTACCGAGGCCCAGGTTTCTGAAATCGGCCAGGTTCTGTCCGTCGGCGACGGTATCGCCCGGGTCTACGGATTGGACAACATCCAGTTCGGAGAAATGGTCGAATTCGAATCCGGCCTGAAAGGCATGGCCCTGAACCTGGAAATCGACAGCGTCGGTATCGTGATTTTCGGTCCCGACCGGGATGTGAAGGAAGGCCAGGTCGTCAAGAGAACCAACACCATCGTCGAGGTTCCCGCCGGCATGGAGATGCTCGGACGCGTCGTCGACGGCCTGTGCACCCCCATCGACGGCAAAGGGCCCATCAACGCCAAGGTCAAGAAACTGGTGGATATCAAGGCGCCCGGCATCATCAAGCGCAAATCGGTGCACGAGCCGATGGCCACCGGACTCACCGCCATCGACGCGCTGATTCCCATCGGCCGCGGCCAGCGGGAACTGATCATCGGTGACCGCCAGACCGGCAAAACCGCCATCATTCTGGATACCATCCTCAATCAGAAAACCTATAACGACGCCCTGCCCGACAAAGAGAAGCTCTATTGCATTTATGTGGCCGTCGGGCAGAAGCGCTCCACGGTGGCGCAGCTCGCCCGGCAGCTCGAAGAACGCGGCGCTATGGAATACACCATCATTGTCGCCGCGACCGCCTCGGAACCGGCGCCGCTGCAGTATATCGCCCCCTTCGCCGGTTGTGCGCTCGGCGAGTTTTTCCGCGACAACGGCATGCACGCCGTGATTTTCTACGATGATCTCTCAAAGCAGGCCGTCGCCTACCGGCAGATGTCGCTGTTGCTGCGCCGCCCGCCGGGGCGTGAAGCTTATCCGGGGGATGTGTTCTACCTGCATTCCCGCCTGCTGGAGCGTGCCGCCAAGCTCAGCGAGGAGTTCGGCGCCGGCTCGCTCACCGCCCTGCCTGTGGTGGAAACCCAGGCCAATGACGTCTCCGCCTACATTCCCACCAACGTGATTTCCATCACCGACGGCCAGATCTTCCTTGAAACCGACCTGTTTTACCAGGGCATCCGCCCGGCGGTGAATGTCGGCCTGTCGGTCTCACGCGTCGGCTCCTCCGCCCAGACCAAGGCAATGAAGAAAGTCGCCGGACGCATCAAAGGCGAGCTGGCCCAGTATCGCGAGATGGCGGCGTTCGCGCAGTTCGGTTCGGACCTCGACGCCAGCACCCAGAGGCTTCTGAACCGCGGCTCGCGCTTGACCGAGCTGCTGAAACAGCCGCAGTTCTCGCCCTACCGCATGGAGGAACAGGTGGTGCTGCTCTACTCCGGAGTCCACGGGTATCTCGACCCACTGCCGGTGGAGCGCATTTCCGCTTTTGAAACGGGACTGTTGAACCACATCAGGGAAAAGTACACCTTCATTCTCGAAAGCATCCGTGAAACCAAAGATCTCGACAAGAATACCGAAGGCAAGCTTGCCGACGCGGTTGCCGCCTTCGCCAAGGATTTTGAATGATTCGCCCCGGTGAATTGAAGAGGACAGTTCATGGCTAACCTGAAGGAACTGCGCAACCGCATCGCTTCGGTCAAGGCAACGCAGAAGATCACCCGGGCCATGCAGATGGTGGCGGCGTCCAAGTCCCGCCGTGCCCAGGAGGCGCTGAAAGCGGCCCGTCCCTATACCCGGCGGATGGGGGCGCTCGTCCAGCAGTTTTTGAATTCGCCCCCTGAGGATTCGGAGCAGCCGGCCCTGCTGACGGGGACGGGGAAATCCGATGTTCATCTGTTGATTGTCTGCACGTCGGAACGGGGCTTGTGCGGCGGGTTCAATTCCTCCATCGTGCGCCTGGCCAAGGAGCATATCGCCAGGCTGCACAAGGAGGGGCGCACGGTCAAGCTTTTGTGCGTCGGCGCCAAGGGCATCGACCAGTTGCGGCGCAATTACGGCGACCTCATGGTGGACAAGGTGTTGTTCCGCAATGTGCCCAAAATCGGCGAACCGGAAGCCGGGCTCGTCGCTGAGCGCGTGCTGAAACTGTTCAATGAGGGGGCCTTTGACGTCGCGACCCTGTTCTATTCCCAGTTCCGCACGGTGTTGACCCAGGTTCCCTCGACGCTGCAGTTGATTCCCGTCCTTCCGGAAGCAAACCCGGCGAAACCTTCCGGCGGCCCGGCCGCGGTTTACAGTTATGAACCCGATCGCGCGAAGCTGTTGAACACTTTATTGCCCAGAAATCTGACCGCGCAGATTCTCGGCGCTCTGCTGGAGAATGTCGCCTCGGAACAGGGCGCCCGCATGAGCGCCATGGACAGTGCAACCCGCAATGCCGGCGAGCTGATTGAAAAACAGACGCTGCGGTACAACCGTACCCGCCAGGCGCTCATTACCAACGAACTGATTGAAATTATCTCGGGCGCCGAAGCGCTTTAGATTTCACTGCAAGAGGATTTTCACATGGCAAACACCGATCAGGCAGAAGCCCGGAACCAAGGCCGTATTGTCCAGGTTATCGGGGCCGTTGTCGACGTGCAGTTTGATGATTACCTGCCGTCCATTCTCAACGCCCTGGAAACCCAAAACCACGGTAACCGTCTGGTGCTGGAAGTCGCTCAGGAAATCGGCGAAAACACCGTGCGCTGCATCGCCATGGATACAACCGACGGCCTGGTGCGCGGGCAGGTGGTCATCGATACCGGAAAACCGATTTCCGTGCCTGTCGGCAACGGCACTCTCGGGCGCATCATGAACGTCATCGGCGAACCGGTGGATGAAGTCGGCCCCATCGAGGCCACCGAAATGCGCGAAATCCATCAGCCGGCACCGGCCTTCGCCGACCAGAATCCCGAATCGCAAATCCTGGTGACCGGCATCAAGGTGGTGGACCTTCTGGCCCCTTATGCCAAAGGCGGGAAAGTCGGGTTGTTCGGCGGCGCCGGTGTCGGCAAGACGGTGCTGATTATGGAGTTGATCAACAATGTCGCCAAGGCGCACAGCGGCTTTTCGGTGTTTGCCGGTGTCGGCGAGCGTACCCGCGAAGGAAACGACCTTTATAACGAGATGATTGACTCGAAGGTGAACATCAACCCGCGGAAGAACAACGGCTCCGCCGAAGGCTCCAAGTGCGCCCTGGTTTACGGCCAGATGAACGAACCGCCGGGCGCGCGCTCGCGGGTGGCGCTGACGGGGCTCACCGTCGCCGAGTATTTCCGCGACCAGGGACAGGATGTTCTGTTCTTCATTGACAACATCTTCCGGTTTACACAGGCGGGTTCTGAAGTGTCGGCGCTCCTCGGGCGCATTCCCTCCGCCGTGGGCTATCAGCCGACATTGGCCACGGAGATGGGCGGTCTGCAGGAACGCATCACCACCACGACCCACGGGTCCATCACCTCGGTGCAGGCGATTTATGTGCCCGCTGACGATTTGACCGACCCGGCGCCAGCGGCGTCGTTCGCGCACCTTGACGCCACCACGGTGCTCTCCCGCGCCATTTCCGAAAAGGGCATCTACCCGGCGGTCGACCCGCTGGACTCCAGTTCCCGCATGCTGAACGCCGGCATTCTCGGCGACGAGCACTACGAGGTGGCCCGCAAGGTCCAGGAAACGCTGCAGCGCTACAAGGCGTTGCAGGATATCATCGCCATCCTCGGCATGGACGAATTGTCCGAGGATGACAAGCTCGCCGTGGCCCGGGCGCGCAAGATTGAACGTTTCTTCAGTCAACCGTTCCATGTCGCCGAGGTGTTCACCGGCTCCCCCGGCAAATTTGTCGCCCTGGAAGACACCATCAAGGGCTTCAAGGGACTGGTGAACGGTGACTACGATCATCTGCCCGAAGCGGCCTTTTACATGGTGGGAACCATCGAGGAGGCCATTGAAAAGGCGAAAACCCTGGCTGCCGATTCGTGAGATCCTCCGGCGTGTCGAGGTTAAACCCCGGTTGACGGGCCTTCGTCTGCCGGCTTTCAGATTGGATGAACCATGGCGACATTTCCTTTTGAGCTTGTCTCGCCTGAAAAAATCATTTTCTCCGGCGCCGCGGAAGCTGTTGTTCTGCCTGCCGAAGAAGGCGAAATGACGGTTTTTGCCGGCCATGTGCCCCTGGTCGCGGCGATGAAAACGGGCCTTCTCACCATCACCGACGACAAAAACCAAAAGGTCCCGATGCTGGTGTTCGGCGGTTTTCTGGATGTCGGCCCGGCCAACGTGGTGGTGATGACCGAGCGCGCTTATTCCAAGGAACAATGGACACCGGAACTGCTGGCACAGGAAATCCAAGCGGCGACCGCGGCGCGGGATGCCGCCGCAGACTTTGACCGCCGGGTCGTGGCTGAAGAAAACCTTGCGTTTCTCCGGCAATTCAAGATTTGACCGGAAAGCATCGCCGGGAACCCTGCCCCGTACATCTGTCGGTGACACAAAAAACCGCGCCTTCTTCAGCAGAAGGCGCGGCGGGTCTTCGTTCAACGGTTGCGCGTCCGGGTGCTATTCCTTGGACAACGCCTGGAACAGGGCGGCGCTGAGTTTCTGCGGAGTCAGCGGCTTCGGGAGCAACGGGAATTCCGTGTCGCCCTGGTTCAATCGCTGATCACCGGAAATCAGCACAAACGGCAGGTCCGGATAACGGGATTTCATCTCCCGCGCCAAAGTGATGCCGTTGGGGCCACGCATGGCAACATCCGAGAGCACCAATGCCGGCAGCTTTTCAGTAATGGCCTGAACGGCTTCGCGGGCGCCGATGGCGATGCGTGAACGGAAGCCGAGCTTTTCAAGCATACGCTGCATGGCAACCGCCACCTCGACCTCGTCATCCACCACCAGGATTTCCGCACCCATCAACGCCGGATTGCTGATCGGCTGCTCCGGTTCGGCATCGAATTCATCCGGCGGATTCGCGGCAATCGCCGCATTACGCCGCGGCAGATAGATAACGGCGGAAACGTTATGTGCTTCATTCTCCTCAAACTGAAAGGTTCCCATGGAATTGCGGGCGAAAGAATCGGGAACCAGCAGATCCAGTGAATCCCACTGGGAGCGTGAAATCACCTGGTATTCCTGGAACGTCGATGTCACCATCCCGGTTACGGCAACCCGGACGAATTTACCCTCGC
>JAISTL010000136.1 GCA_031272615.1 Methylobacteriaceae bacterium
TGTTGAACACTCGCCTATTCATAGCGCAAAAACGGCTCGGACAACAGCTTTCGCCGCCCCGACGCCGCAAAAACCGGCAAAAGTTGCTAACAGACGGTTAACACCGGCACCCGGGTCAATGCGGGGGACGAAGCAATCCGGAACGGGATTTGGTGGACACGGTAGCATGGTGGACCAGGTGGACACGGTGGACTTGGTGGACGATCAGCGGCATCAAGATTGAGAATGCTGAAACTGCGGGAAGCCAAGCCAAAAATGGTGTCCACTTTTTGGGGTACGCCATCGTCCACCAAGTCCACCAAGTCCACCCTGTCCACCAAAAGCCCCCCACACTGTTCATCACCCCATTTTCCGCTTGACAAACCGGCCCCGGCACATGAGGCAAAAGAGCAACCGGGCGCGTGCTTCCGCGGGCCCGGCGCGCCGCAAAGAGGTCCCACGCATGTCCGCTCTCGAGCAAATCCTCGATGACTTCGCCTTTCTGCCTGACTGGGAGGACCGTTACCGCTATCTCATCGAACTCGGCGGCGGGTTGGCGCCGCTCAGCGCCGAAGAGCACTCGGACGCCAACCGGGTGATGGGTTGCGCCAGTCAGGTGTGGCTGGTCGTTGCCGAGGAAAACGCCGGCGGCGCGGCGCACTTCCGCTTCCGGGCCGACAGCGACGCCCACATCGTGCGCGGCCTTCTCGCCATCGTCATCGCCATGTATGACGGCAAATCCGCGGCGGACATCCTCGCCGTCGATTCCGAGGCGGTGTTCGATACGCTGCATCTGGCCGAACACCTCTCCCGCCAGCGCTCCAACGGCCTGCGGTCGGTGGTGGAGCGCATCCGGGCCGAGGCCAAACGCCGCATGGGCTGACGGGTTTCCCGTTTATCCCGCGGCGCTCTGCGAAAAGCGCCCCGGCGGCCCCCGTGAAGAACCCACAGGAGAATACCAATTCATCTTGACAGACGCATTTGACCGGTCTATTTATTTTCATACTGAATGAAAATAAATAGAACACGGGGAGGTGCGCCATGGGTTTCCTGTCACTACCGCCGGTCACGCCAACCCTGCTGCGGGCTCTCACCCGCAACAGCGGGCTGATGCGCAGTGAACTCCAGCTGGCCACCGGCGCCAGCGGCGCCACCATCGCCCGCGTCACCATGGAGCTTTCCGACGCCGGCCTCCTTTCGGTATCCACCGGAGTCGCCAACGGCAAGGGGCGTCCGGCGGAAACCATTTCGCTTGCCGAAGACGGCCTGTGCACCATCGGCGTCTCCATCCGCACCGAGCAGTGCGTGGCGAGCCTGATCACCTTTCAGGGCGAGTGCATCGCGTCGGAATACCCCGACGTGAACGAGGAAACCCCCTACGTTCAGGCCATCGGCCGCATCGGCAACGCCGTGCTCCGCCTGGCCGCCAAAGCGGCGGACTCGTTCCGGGCGCTGGGCTGCGTCAGCATCATCTTTTTCGGCTCCTGCAGCTATGAGCACGGCGAAATCACCACTCCGTCGACGTTTCAGGCCTGGCACCACAAGCCGATTGCCCATGACCTGGCGCGCTACACGGCGCTTCCCTGCGCGGTGATGAACTATTCCTTTGCCCTGGTCGCCACCCTGAACTGGTTCAGCGAACAGGATTTTGACGACTTCTTCATTGCCCTGGACGATTACAGTATCGGCGGCATGTGCTCCATCCACGGCGAGCCGTACCTTCCCTACGGCGTCAAGCCGTCCAGTTTCAGCCACACCAACAGCCGGAGGATCGGAAAAGAACTGTGCCGGTGCGGCGGTTATGACTGCCTCTCCGTCACCTCGTCGGTGCGGGCCATCCGGGCCGAAGCCGGGAGGCAGGGGTTGATATCCCCCGGGAGAACCGACTTTGCCAACCTTATCCGGGACCTGGACGGGCACGACGACCCGCGGGCGCGGCTCCTTCTCGACAGCGCCGGCGCGGCCGTTGCCCGGGCCGCCCTCAACGTCTGCCGGGGAATCGGTTTTCGTATCTGCATTTTCGGAGGATTGCTCTTCGACTGTTCCGCCGCTGCCCGGGAGGCGGCGCAGAAGGAGTTTTACGCCCCCGGACATTCCTGCGCCACCCGGTTTCTCAGCGATGTCTTCCACGGCAAGGACATCGACAACCTGACCGCGGCGGCGCTCTGCTGCCACCACCTGTCGAAAACACGACAGGCCTACCTTCTCGATAAACAACAAGACTATGTGGAAATCCTTACCCGCCAGGGAGCGTCGCAAGGATGAAACTGCACTGAACCAGAGGAGAATACCATGACACACAGATTTTGGCTGTCCGGCGTCGCCGTGTTCCTGGCGATGACCGCCGCGCCGACCCCCGGCTATGCCCAGGACAACAAGGAACCCCAGGCCCTCGTCGACGCCGCCAAAAAGGAAGGCGAACTGGTGGCCTACTGGCATTCGTCGCGGATCACCAAGGCCGGCGCCGCCTTCGAAAAGGCCTACGGCATCAAGGTGCTGGGCACCAAGATGAACGACACGGAGACGACGGAAAAGATCGTTCGCGAGGTGGAATCCGGCAACATCCAGGCCGACGTCATCGGGTACGACGATGGCCCACGCCTGATTACCGAGCTGCTTCCGGGCAATTACGTCACCAACTACGTTCCGGCGGACGCGGCGGACCTTCCCGAAATCTCCCGCAACCCCCTGGTCTATCTGTGGCAGGTGACGGTGTTCGGTTACAACAACGAAACCCATAAGGAATGCCCCATCTCCAATGTCTGGCAGCTGACCGAACCCGAATGGAAGGGCAAATTCCACATGTTCGACCCGCGCCTGCGCTCGACGATGATTCAGATGTTCTCCGCCATCGAGGACCGCTCGGAGGAAATGGCCGCGTCTTATCAGGACTTCTACGGCAAGCCGCTGGAGATGACGGAAAAGAACGCCGGCCTTGAATTCATCAAGCGGTTGGCCGCCAATCAGCCGATCCTCTACAACGAAGATCTGGACATCGCCGCCGCCGTCGGCACCCGCGGCCAGAAGGACCCGCCGATGGGCTTCTATTTCCTCGGCCGCCACCGGGAAGCCGCGGCGAAAAACCACGCGCTCGACATCTGCAATCTCGTTCCGTTCCAGGGCTTCGCCCAACCGAGTTTCGCCCAGACCGTCACCGGTTCGCCCCATCCCAACGCGGCGAAGCTGTTCATCTCCTTCATCCTCACCGATGAAGGCGTGTCGCCGTGGACAACCGATATCGGCGCCTATTCGCCGTTGTCGACGCTGAAGTCCAGCCCCGACAATCCCTACCCGTCCCTCGAAGCCTGGGGCACGAAAATGCTCTATGCCGACAATGCCCATGTCACTGACCGGCGGCAGGACCTTCTCGATTTCTGGATCACCAGCAGCAGGCCGTAACGCCGGAGCGTTTCCCGCGGTTCCGCGTACCGGTTCGCGACGGGAAAACGCAACGAACATAAGGACTCCGGGGCGAATTCCGACCGCAGGTTGAGTTGGTTGCGGGTTGGTTTGAGCGGAATTCGCTCCGGAGTGTTTATCCCGGTCGCGGCCGGTTCCCAACCGGTCAGTATCAGGCGTCAGGAGGTGTTTTGTGATGTGGAAGCGGGGAGACGGCGCGCCCTATTTCACGGTGCGCGCCCGGTTGTGGTGGGCGGAAATGACCGTGGAGCCGGGCCGGATCATCGGTGCGGTGCTGGCGGTCATTCTCGGCTATCTTGTGCTGGCGCCGGTTTACGCGGTTGTTTCCAATGCCTTGAGATTGACCCGGATGGACGCGGTGCGGGCCCGTGCCGCCCCCGGAGACCTGACCTTCGCCTATCTTGACCGGGTGCTGTTTTCCGGGGTGAGCCGGGATATCTTCTGGACGCCGCTTTTCAACACCCTGACGGTCGCGGTTTTCGCCACGGCGCTGGCGGTGGTCTTCGGCCTGACGCTGGCCGCCCTGGTCACCAGCACCGACATTGCGGGGCGACGCTTCCTGTCGTTCCTGCTGATCATTCCCTATATGCTGCCGTCCCAGGCCATGGCCACCGCGTGGATGACCCTGTTCAAGAACCGGCGCATCGGCGGAGCTCCGGGAATGCTGGAAGCCATGGGGTTCTCGCCTCCCGACTGGCTCGCCTACGGCCCGATCCCCATCGTCATCTGTCTGGCGCTGAGTTACTTTCCCTTTGCGTTCCTGCTGTTCTCCAACGCCATGAACAAGATCGACACCCAACTCGAAGAGGCGGCCGTGGTGCTGGGCGCCTCCGCGGGCACCGTGTGGCGCCGCATCCTGTTTCCGCTTCTCATTCCCACCACCATGTCGGTGCTGCTGCTGACCGGCGCCCGGACGCTCGGCACCTTCGCCACCCCTTATGTGCTGGGCTCTCCGGTGCGTTACACCGTCATCTCGACCTCCCTCTACAGCAGCCTGCGCTCAGGGGCTTCGGGGGTTGCCGCGGTGCTGGCCATTTTTCTGGCGCTCTTCGGCATCATCCTTCTGCTCATGGACCTGTACATGGTGCGCAACTGGCAGCGCTTCGTCACCGTGGGCGGCAAGGGCGGACGCCGCGAGGCGGCCCCGCTGGGCTGGACGCGGGGGCCGGCGACGCTCCTCGCCTGGGGCTTTTTCTTCATCGCCGCCTGCTGCCCGCTGTTGATCATGGCGCTCTCCACCTTCATGCGGACCCCGGGGGTATTCACCCTGGAGAACTTCAATCTGGACTACTGGCTCGGCACCGACAAGCTGCCGGGGGTGTTCACCAGCCCGGAAATCCTCAGCTCGCTGTTCAACAGCCTGGCCATCAGCGGCTCGGCCGCAGTTCTGTGCGGCACGCTCGGCATGATGATCGGATATGCCGTCGTCAAGCTGCAGGGACACTGGCTTTCCGGCTACCTCAGACAGGTCTCGTTCCTGCCCTATCTCATGCCGGGCATGGCCTTCGCCGCGGCGTTCCTGTCGTTGTTCGCGGTGCGTCGCGGGCCGATTCCCGCCCTCTACGGCTCCATCAGCCTTCTCGTTCTGGTGATGGTCGTCACCTATCTGCCCTACGCCTCGCGCTCGGGAATCGCGGCGATGATGCAGGTCGGGCGGGAGCCGGAAGAAGCCGGAATGGTGCTGGGGGCCGGTTTCGTGCAACGCATCGCCAAAATTCTCGCCCCGCTCCAGAAAACCGCTCTGGTCACGGCGATCATTCTGCCCTTCATTTCCGGCATGAAGGAACTCAGCCTGGTCATCATGCTGGTGACCCCGGGGACGGAGCTGCTCACCACCCAGTCCCTCCGTTTCCTCGATTACGGGTTCACCCAGCTTGCCAACGCAACCATTCTCATCATCGGCCTCGTGGTCATGGTCCTCGTCCTGGCGTTGCAACGCCTCACCAGGAGCAACCTGGCCAGCGGATTGGGAGGTTAACCACCATGCCCGACATCGTCCTGACATCACTGGTCAAAACCTTCGGCGGCAAGGTTCCCGCCGTCAACGACCTGACTCTGACTATCCCGTCCGGGGAATTCGTCTGCCTGCTGGGGCCGTCCGGCTGCGGCAAGACAACGGTGCTGCGCATGATTGCCGGCTTGGAACGCCCCACCGGCGGCGAGATCCGCTACGGCGACATGGTGTTCTTCTCCTCCCGCACCGGAGAGTTCGTCCGCCCCGAAAAACGGCAGCTCGGCCTGATGTTCCAAAGCTACGCCCTGTGGCCGCACATGACGGTGGAACAGAACGTTGTCTTCGGGCTCGCCATGCGCAAAGTTGACGCCGGTGAGCGCAAACTCCGTTTTGGCGAACTGGCCGAACTCTTCCATCTCGACGGGCTCGGCGGGCGGTATCCGCGGGAACTCTCCGGCGGTCAGCAACAACGGGTCGCCCTCGCCAGAATGCTGGCGGTCAACCCGGACCTGCTGCTGCTCGACGAACCGCTCTCCAACCTCGATGCCGCCCTGCGCCTGGAAATGCGCGCTGAATTGAAACGGCTGCACCAGACTCTCGGTTGCACGGTGATCTTCGTCACCCATGATCAGCTGGAAGCGATGACCATGGCCACGGCCATTGCCGTGATGAACCGGGGCGTCATCGAGCAGATGTCCAAACCCATGGATATCTATCGCGCCCCCCGCTCCTATTTTGTCGCCCGTTTTGTCGGCAATCCGCCGATGAACATGATTCCGGCGGGGGAATTCCCCGAACTCTGCCAATGGCTCCGCCGCAGCGTGCCGGCGTTGCCGGAGGGGCTCTCCACCCTCGGTCTTCGCCCCGAAGCGGTGAAGATGGCCACCGCCGCCTCGCCCGATGCCGTTGAGGCCCGAATCGATACCATCCAGCCGACGGGCGCCGACTGGATCATCAGTCTAATCATTTGCAATTATCAGATGTTTGCCCTAAGCAGCGAAGCCCCGGTGGCAGCGGTGGGAGAAACCG
>JAISTL010000150.1 GCA_031272615.1 Methylobacteriaceae bacterium
CCGATCACAATAGGTATGGACTGGTTAATCTCCACAATCCCCTGCAACGCCTCCAGCGAACAATACAGCGCGTAAAAGTCTCCGCGGGCGTTGATCGCTCTGGTGAACGCCTTCAATGAGGTCGTCTTGCCCGATTGACGCGGCGCGTGGATGACGAAATACCGTCGATTCAACGCCAATTTGAGCGCTTCGGGAAGCCTGGCCACGGCGTCCAGCATATAGTGTTCCCCCGGTATGCACGGACCAGCGGTGTTGAAATATTTCGGAAGCGTATACGGATCGGACATGTCGGCGCCTCTGGTGTTTCCCGCGGGATACTATACCCCATTCGGCCTGAAATAACAACGAAGCCGCATCGCGGAAAATCCGGCTGTCAGCCATGGATTGCTTCGGCAGACAAAGAACAGCTTCACAATCCGGGTTGCCGGCATTATAACAATTCATAATTCTCCGTTCCGCCTGCCGTCGACAACCACGCCCGGGGAGCGGTCGGGCGGAAACAACAAGGGTTCTCATCGGTGAAACGGGTCTTTTTCGCCATCGTGCTGCTGCTCTGCGCGTTCGCGCCGCCCCTCCAGGCGCAGCAGTCATCGTCGTCACCGGAAGCACTCGCTTTTGAGAAAACCTTGAATTCGGCCGAAGCCGGGGACGCCGGAGCGCAGTTCGAGCTGGCTTGATGTACTATTATGGGGCGCGCGGCGCCCGCAAGGATGAGGCTGAAGCGGCCAGGTTGTTTCAGGCTGCCGCGGACCGGGGCAACCGCAAAGCCAAAACCTTTGTGGGCGCATTGCAGGGGGACGCCGAAGCGCAGACCGCTGTGGGCGACATGTATGCACACGGAGATGTTCCCCGTACAGTCAATGATTTATCTTGGTCGTACAGAGCCGAAGCGGCCAAGTGGTACCGAAAGGCCGCTGAGCAAGGTTATGCCCCCGCCCAGTTCAAGTTGGGCCGGATGTACTCCTATTATGGCTGGGACGGCGTTGACCAAGATGAAGTCGAAGCGGCCAGGTTGTTCAAAATGGCCGCGGACCAAGGTTATGCTGAAGCACAGTGGTATCTGGGCTATATGTACCGCCGGGGAAGAGGCGGTCTTCCCCGGGATATGGCCGAAGCGGTGAAGTGGTTTACGCTGGCCGCGTCGCAAGGCTGCGCCGACTGCCAGTTTCAGCTGAGCGAAATGTATTACGAGGGAAAAGAGGTTGAACGGAATTATGGTCTGGCCTTGAAATGGTTTCGCGCGGCGGTGAACAACCGATCCCCGCTCGCCTTGGACGCACTGAAGACTATTTGGGGGTGGGCCGGCATCGTCAACATACTCGTTGTTTTGTTTTATATTTTCGTCGGAAGGAACCGGCCCGGGACGCCGGACAATGCATCCGGACAGTTTACCCGCCGGCAAACGGCTTTTCTATTGTCATTGTCTTTTTTGTGCTTCATCGTGGGCTTTTATTTATTTTCCACCCTGAGTTTTCTATATTTTGCTTTTGGTTCGTTGCTTCTCGCCATGGCTTGTCGCTGGTCGTGCTCATCGGCGGTCGCAGCTATACTTGCGTTTGGACTTGCCGTCTACTGCCTTTTTGGTATTGCATTATTCCTTCACTGACATCGCCTACCTCCACCGCCGCCGCGGTGCGGACGAAGGCGTCCGTCATCCCGGCTTCGCCGCCCGCCCCTCACAAAAACGAATACGGGTCGACATCGACGCTGATGCGGATGTTGCCCTTGGGTTTTTCCATGCGGTTGAGCCAGCCGCGCAGATAACCCTGCAGGTCGGTTTTGCGCCCGCACTTCACCAGCAGGCGGAAACGGAAGCGTTTGCGCACCAGGGCCAGCGGCGCCTCCACCGGGCCGAGCACCTTCACATCCGGCCAGGCCGGCGACGCCCGCGCCAGGCGGCGGGCTTCGGCGGCGGTGGCGTCCTTGTCCCGCCCGGAAACGATGAGCGCCGCCAGGCGACCGTAGGGCGGCAGCCCCGCGAGGCTCCGCGCCTGCTGTTCGTGGGCATAGAAGCGTTCCTCATCCCCGGAGAGCAGCGCCCGGATCACCGGGTTTTCCGGTTGCCACGTCTGCAGATAGGCGCGGCCTTCCGCCTCGCCGCGGCCGGAGCGACCGGCGACCTGATGCAGAATCTGAAACGTGCGCTCGGAGGCGCGCGGGTCCCCCGAGGTCATGCCGACATCGGCATCCACGACGCCCACCAGGCTCAAATGCGGGAAATTGTGGCCCTTGGCCACCAGCTGGGTGCCGATGACTAGGGAATACTCGCCGCGGGCAATGGCCTCGATTTCGGAGCGCAGCCGCTCGTTGCCACCGGCGAGATCACTGGAGAGAACGATGCGGCGCGCCTCGGGGAACAGCTCCGCCAGTTCCTCGGCGACGCGCTCGACCCCGGGACCGCAGGGCACCTGGGAGTCGACGCTGCCGCACTCCGGGCAGGCGGCGAGTTTCGGCTCGGTGTGGCCGCAAAGATGACAGATGAGCGCCCGGCGCGAGCGGTGCTCCACCAGCCACGCGGAACAATCCGGGCATTGCCGTTTATAGCCGCAGGCGCGGCAGAGCGTGAGGGGCGCATAACCCCGGCGGTTGAGATAGAACAACGCCTGCTCGCCGCGTTGAAGCGCGGCGGCGGTTTCCGCCACCAGCGGCGGCGCCAGCCAGCGCCCCTTTCCCGGCGGGTCTTTTCGCATGTCGATGGCGGACAGGCGCGGCAGGGCGCGGCCGCCGAAACGTTCCGGCAGCGAAACGGCGGCGAAACGCCCGCGCGCGACATTGGCCCGGGTTTCGAGGGACGGCGTGGCGGAGGCGAGAATCAGCCCGGCGCCCTCGGTTTTGGCCCGCACCACCGCCATGTCGCGGGCGTGGTACAGCACCCCGTCCTCCTGCTTGTAGGCCGCCTCATGCTCCTCATCGACCACAATCAGCCCCAGCTCCCTGAACGGCAGGAACAGGGCCGAGCGGGCGCCCGCCACCACCCGCACCTCGCCGGAGGCCACGGCGTTGTAGAGCCGCTCGCGCTTGCGGCCCTGAATCGCCGAGTGCCACGCCGGAGGCGCCACGCCGAAGCGCGCGGCGAAACGCTCCATGAACTGGTTGGTGAGGGCGATTTCCGGCATCAGAATCAGCGCCTGCCGCCCGCTCTCCACCGTGC
The DNA here is from genome assembly GCA_031272615.1 of Methylobacteriaceae bacterium. Taxonomy (GTDB): domain Bacteria; phylum Pseudomonadota; class Alphaproteobacteria; order Rhizobiales; family Beijerinckiaceae; genus Hohaiivirga. The sequence continues at coordinate 3,152 of JAISTL010000150.1, forward strand.
GGGCCACCGCCTCGAAATAGACCTCCGTTTTCCCCGAACCGGTGACGCCGTGGAGCAGCACCGGTTGATTCGCCGGTTCCGCCAGCAGACGGGTGAGAGACTCCACCGCCGCCGTCTGCGCCGGAGTAAGGTGAGGGCGCGAAAAACCGGTTATCGGCGGTTCGAATTCTCTGATCTGCGGCAAGGCCACGGCTTCCAGCGCACCGGCGTCCACCAGGCCGTCCACCACCGCCTGGGACACCCCGGCCCGCTCGGCCAAGTGCCGCTTGCTGAACACCAGCCCGCCCTCGGCTTCGCGGAGCACCCGGGCCCGGGCGGGAGTCATGCGCGGCGGCGGCGGACCGGCAAGGCGCACGCCGATGCGCACCGCTTCGGTTCTGCCCTCCTCCGGCGGCTTGAAGGCCATGGCCAGCACCAGGCCCTTGGGCGCCAGGGTATACCAGGCGACCCAATCGACAAAGGCGCGCAGCTTTTCGGGAATCACCGGCAGGTCGGTTTTGGCGGCAACGGTTTTGAGCGGCTGGTTCTCCGGCGCATCACCGCCGATAGTCCACACCACGCCGAAGGTCTCTTTGGCGCCGAAGGGCACGCGCACCACATCGCCCGGCGCCACCGTGAAGGTCTCCGGAACCTGATAGGTAAAGGTCTGCTCCAGCGCGACCGGAATCAGGATGTGGGCGAGGGTCATGGGCGACTCAATCAATGGTGGAACGGCGCCGTGTTCCGCACTGCTATGCCACGTTCCGCGGCCAAAAAAAACCCCCCGGCGAACCGGGGGGAAGTAGGGGAGGTGATACCGGAGCGCGCCCGGCGTGGTCTCTTCGCTTTCCGCGCGCTCCAGGTCTTAAAATGTCGGAAACTGATTCGGTCGGAGGGAGGGAGGGTGACCGCGGTCTTTCAGCTTCCGACAAGGGCGTTTGGCCCTGCCGCGCTCATGCGGCGACGGGGCCGGACATATGGCCGCTCAGAACCCGGTGCAGCTTTTCCATGGCGCGGTTCTCGATCTGACGGACGCGCTCCTTGGAAATGCCCAGACGGTGTCCGAGGTTTTCCAGTGTCTCCTGCTCGTCGTTGAGGCGACGGGCGTTGATGATGGACAGTTCCCGCTCGTTCAGGACTCCCAGGGCCTTCTTCAGCCATGAAGCCCGCCTGGCTTCGTCGATGGACTGTTCCGCCAGCTCATCGGGGAGCGGCGCGCTGTCCACCAGAAAATCCATTCTCTCAATCACCATGCCGCTTTCGGTTTCACCCACCGCGACGTTGAGAGACGTATCCGGCGCCGCCATCCGCGCTTCCATCATCGCCACATCCGAGCGGGAAACACCGAGTGATTCGGCGATCTCTTCGCGGGTGTCGTCAGACAGGCTGTCGTCCCCCGTTTTGCTCAGCTGGGCGCGCAACCGGCGCAGATTGAAGAACAGGGCCTTCTGGGCGGAGCTTGTGCCGCCGCGGACGATGGACCAGTTCCTCAGGATGTAGTCTTGGATCGACGCGCGAATCCACCATGAGGCGTAGGTGGAGAACCGAACGTCACGGCCGGCTTCAAACCGGGCGGCCGCCTCCATCATGCCGACGCATCCTTCCTGGATCATGTCGGCGACGGGCAGACCGTAATTCTTGAAGCGCAGCGCCATGGCAATCACCAGGCGCATATGGGCGGTGGTAAGTTTATCCAAAGCCTTGGCATCCTTGTTCTCGCGCCAGGCCTTGGCGAGTGAGATTTCCTCTTCCTTTTCCAGCAGCGAAGCACTCATGGCAGCCTGAATGAACCGGCTGTCGAGATTGGTGGTTTCTTTCACCTTCGCAAATTTCATATCCTTACCTCACCTTACGTTATGTAGCTTACCTATGGTAATATACCTTACGTTAGGTAACGTCAACAGAAATTATTGAGGCGCGCGTACTTTTTTTCGGATAGGCTCGTTAAAATTATTCTTTAACGTCAATTGTTTACCTTATCGCATCCGGCGGGGGCGTTGGGCTACCTAACCCGGGAAAATGACGAATGGTTAAGGTCTTGGTAATTTACTTTTTATTTACAATTACTTATCGGCGCCGATCCGGGGCGTGCCCCGAAGCGGAATTCTGTTGATATGCGGTTTACGCATATCCGCTGCCGCCAATTTTTCACATGCGCGGACAGCTGAAGCGAATCCTGTTAAAACACAGGGATTTCAACAATAATCCCGCCGCTGCGGGGCATATTGGTGTTTCCTTCCGGGGTATTATCGGGCATTGGAGTGAGTCGCGGCGTTTGCCCCGTTGAGTCGCGCCGTTGGAGAAAAAGGACCGCCCTTTGGCCGCATCCAAACAAAACCTGGGTTCCAAATTGCTGGAAACGCTTGTCGTTTTCGGTGTGCGCCTGGTGTTTCTCATCGAGCGGGGCTTGGGCCGCACCGTCTCGAGCGCCATCGGCGGCGCGCTGCTGAGGGTCTTCGGGCGATTCGTCGCGGCCGACTCAACCATGAAGCGCAATCTCGAAAACGTTTTTCCCGAGAAGTCCCGGGAGGCGCGTGAGTCGCTGGCCCGGGGCGCGTGGGACAATCTCGGGCGGGTCGGCGCCGAATATGCCCATCTCGACACCATGGTCGACATTGATTCGACTCATCTCACCGGCGCGATTGTGGAGCTGGTGGGCGCCGAACATTTTTTCGCGGTGCGGGACGACGGCAGGCCGGGGCTGTTCTTTTCCGGGCATCTCGGCAACTGGGAACTGTTGTCGGTGTGCGCCCACCGCCTCGGCCTGAACCTGATATCGGTGTTCCGCGCCCCCAATGACCCGGGAATCGCCCGGATTATCCACGAGATCCGCGGGCGCACCATGGGCAGCCTGCAGGCGGCGGGGGCCGGGGCGGCGCAGAAAATGGTCGACGCCCTGGAGAGCGGCGCCCATCTCGGCATGCTGATCGATCAGCATCTCGGCAAGGGCGTGCCGGTGGAGTTTATGGGACGCCCGGCCCTGGCCAACCCGACTCTGGCCAAACTGGCGCGCCGGTTTGACTGTCCGGTGCACGGCGCCCGCGTCATCCGCCTGCCCCATGGCCGGTTTCGCATCGAGGTCACCCCACCCATGCGGTTCGACCGCGATGCCGACGGGCACATCGATGTGGTGAAGGCGACGCAGCTGATGACCTCCACCATCGACGCCTGGGTGCGGGAGTACCCCGACCAGTGGCTGTGGATGCACCGGCGCTGGCGCGTGCCGACGCCGTGAGACGGACGGCGGGAGGCGCCGTGGCATCGGGGGAGTCAGCGAAGCAACCCAAAATTGATGAGCCGGTGGACACGGTGAACGACGTGAACGGTGAAGGATCTCACCCATCCGAATTGTCCATTGTGTCCACTGGAGCAGCCTTCCGGGGTTATCGTCCGGGTTTTCCGGGATAACGCTTCGTTGTCATCACGGCCGGATTTGATTATAGTGTATCGTCGAAAACACCAGAGGCGCCGACATGTCCGATCCGTACAGTCTTCCGAAGAGATTTAATATCGCCGGGCCGTGCAACCCGGACGAACACTACATGCTGGATGCAGTCTCCCGACTTCCCGAGGCGTTGAACCTGGCGCTGGAGAAATCTTATTTCGTCATCCGCGCGCCGCGCCAGTCCGGCAAAACGACCCTGCTGGATACGCTGACCGACGATATCAATGCCGGAGGGAAATATTACGCGCTGTATTGTTCGCTGGAAACGCTGCAGGGGATTGAAGAACTGAAAGAGGGCACGACGGCCGTTGTCGACGCCCTGCGCCGCGCCGCACAGCGGTCGGCGATTGAAGCGATCCGGCAGTCATGGCCCCGGGACATTTATGTGTCGGCCACCACAATGGTCGGTGAAACCCTTGAGCTCATGTGCAGGGCTCTCGATAAACCGCTCATCGTTTTTTTCGACGAGGCGGACTGTCTTTCCGGACAAGTGTTGATCACATTTCTGCGGCAACTGCGCGACGGCTATGTAAACAAACGCAAGGCTCCGTTTCCGTCGTCCATTTCCCTCATCGGTATGCGGGACCTCCGGGATTTCAAGGCGCAAGTCCGGCCGGAGGAGGAAACGCTGGGCTCGTCAAGCCCGTTCAACATCGTCACCAAGGCGCTGACGCTCACCAATTTCACCGTGGAACAGGTTGCCGAGCTCTACCAGCAGCACACCGAGGCCACCGGACAGGTGTTCGAGAAAGGCGCGGTGGAGCGGGCATGGTATTGGTGCGAGGGCCAGCCGTGGCTGGTCAACGCCCTGGCGCGGCAGATCGTCGAGGACGACCTGGCGCGGGATTACAGCAAACCGGTCACGGCCGCACACTTTGAGGCCGCGGCGAGAACGCTCATTGAGCGGAATGATGTTCATCTGGACTATCTGCTTCACTGGCTTAAGGATCCAAGGGTGCGTGATGTGGTGGAGCCGATGTTGATCGGGGCAAAGGCAAGAGTGCCGCTTTCGGGCGATGAAACAAGGTTTTGCCTGGACCTCGGTTTGTTGAGACTGGACCGGGAGAACGGGCTGCGGCCGGCTAACCGGCTTTATTCCGAGGCCATAATCCACAGGCTCACTTATGACATCCAATTTGCGATACAAGACTTCTTGAAAAACCGTTGACCAGCGGCAAAACCCTCCTGAACGGCGGCACGGCGCATATCGTCGGCTGCTGAGGGCGGGCATCCGCCATCCCGCCTGCCTGAACGTCGATGACCGCATTGAAGCTATACGGTTTTGCAGCGGCAATCCGGAACTGAAGTCAGGCCGGGTGGAAAACACTCCGGAAGCGAGAGGCGGCAAATTGAACGGCGGCCGGTCGACCGTACCGGGACTCACACGGCGGCGGGAGTGAAACGGTTCACCGTGATTCCGTGAAGGCTATGGGAACAACAAGATTGCGATGCCCAACCCGGTGAGCGAAATCAGAGTCGAGATAAACGGTGCAAAAACACCGGAATACATCGCCCACAGCAAACCGATGAAATACACCGATACCGCCGTGCCGAAAACGATTCTTCCGGCCGGATTTTTGGTGAAACCGGCGCCGATGATCCAGGCTGACTCCAAGCCGATGACGAGCGTCAGCAACACCACGCCGACAATGAGCCACGCCTCTCCGGAGCCGT
>JAISTL010000276.1 GCA_031272615.1 Methylobacteriaceae bacterium
CTGAACGACCGGCGTGATCAGAAGTTGGGCGACGCGCATGCCTCGGGTGATCGTGAACGGTTCCTGACCCAGGTTCATCATCGGCACGAGGATTTCCCCGCGATAATCGGAGTCGATGGTTCCCGGCGCGTTGGGAAGGGTGATCCCGTAACGGATCGCCAGTCCGGAGCGCGGCCGCACCTGACCTTCGAAGCCGGACGGAATGGCGATGAGGAAGCCGGTCGGCACCAGGAAACGCGCCCCGGGAGCCAGAACCAGCGGCTCATCCGCCGGCACTGCGGCCGGCAAATCCATTCCGGCGGCGCCCGCGCTTTGATAGGACGGCAAAGGCAGTCCTTCAGCGTGCGGGAGCCGCTTGACGACAATCGTCGGTGTCGGCATACCCAAAGAACCCCAAATTATACGCGCGGAAAACCCGCATCAGTCCTTCACCCGGTATTCGGCCAAATAGGCGACGAGATGCCGGGCCACATCATCTTTCGCCATCAGGGGCCAATCCGTCACACCTTCGGCGGTGACGACATGGATGGAGTTGTTGTCGCCGCCCATAATTCCCCGTTCGGGCGAGACGTCATTCGCGAGAATGAAATCACACCCCTTCTTGAGGAGTTTTTCACGGGCATGTTTCAGCACATAATCCGTTTCCGCGGCAAAGCCAACAACAATTTTCGGGCGATTCTCCTCGAGATGGGCAACGGTGGAGAGAATATCCGGGTTTTCCACCAGTGTGAACACCGGCGGCGACTCGCCTGTTTTTTTGATTTTATGGTCACTTTCCACGTCCACACGCCAATCGGCCACCGCGGCGCAAAACACCGCGATATCCACCGGCAGCGCCGCCAGAACCGCCGCCAGCATTTCCCGGGCGCTTTCAACCCGGTCAACCCGGACATCACGCGGGTCGGCGAGCGCCGTCGGCCCGGAAACCAGGGTCACATCGGCTCCGGCGGCAGCGGCGGCACGGGCGATGGCATAACCCTGCTTGCCGGAGGAGCGGTTGCCGAGAAAGCGCACCGGGTCAATGGCCTCATAGGTCGGCCCGGCGGTGACGAGAACTTTTTTGCCCGCGAGCAGCGCCGAGCGGGATTTCAGCAGGTTCTCCGCCGCAGCGACAATTTCCGGCGGCTCGGCCATGCGCCCCACCCCCTGTTCCGGCTCCGCCATCGCTCCGGAATTCGGGCCGACGGCTTCGACGCCATCATCCATCAGACGCCAGAAATTGCGCTGGGTTGCCGGATGCTGCCACATCGCCGGGTTCATCGCCGGAGCGATGAGAATCGGGCAGGTCGCCGCCAGGAGCACAGCGGTGGCGAGGTCGTCGGCGCGCCCCGTCGCCATGCGCGCCATGAGATCCGCGGTGGCGGGGGCGACAACGATGAGGTCGGAGGAATAGGCCAGGCGGATATGCCCCGAATCCGGTTCGCTTTCGGCATCCAGCAGCCTGAGAAGAGCCCGGTTGCCGGACAGCGCCGAAACCGAAAGCGGCGTGACGAACGCCGTCGCGGCTTCGGTGAGAATCACCCGCACGCCGGCGCCGCGTTTCTTGAGCCGGCGGATGAGGTCCAGCGACTTGTAGGCGGCAATCCCGCCGCCGATAATGACGATAACGGCACGATTGGTCAGCGTCACGATATCTCCTCCATGACAGTTCAATACCCCGCCCATCCCGACTCACAGCGCGCCGACGGCCAGCACCACCAAGGCGAGGGCGATGACCCACAGGGCAACCGTCGCCCCCGTGGGAACATGGTGTTTTTCATCGGTTTCCGTTGAAGCCGGAAGTGCGGCCGCCCGCCGGGCGCGCTCCATTTCTTCAATCAGGTTGATATAGCGGCGCGCCGCCTCCGGCAGTTCCTCCACCACCTCCAACAGGGTTTTCATGCCGTGGCCGAGGCGCTGCACCGCGCCTTCCGGGCCGAATTCCTTCACCAGCCACTCGCTGACGATGGGTTCGGAGGTCTTCCAGATGTTGATTTTCGGGTCCAGGGTGCGGGTCACCCCTTCCACCACCACCATGGTTTTCTGCAGCATGACCAGCTCAGTGCGGGCATGCATGTTGAACAGGGAGGTGATGTCGAGCAGCAGGGTCAGCACCCGCGCCATGGAAAACTCCTCGGCGGTGCGGTTGTGGATCGGCTCGCCGACGGCGCGCAGCGCCTGGGTGAAATTGTCCACCGATTGATCCGCCGGCACCCACCCGGCTTCGAAGTGCACCTCGGCCACCCGGCGGTAATCCCGGGCGATAAAGCCGTGGAGAATCTCTCCCAGATACCGGCGGTTCTTGGCCGATAACCGGCCCATAATGCCGAAATCGACGGCGACGAGATTGCCCGCGGCATCGACGAACAGGTTACCCGGGTGCATGTCGGCGTGGAAAAAGCCGTCACGGACAGCATGGCGCAGAAAGCTCTGCAGCATGACGCGCGCCAGTTTCGGCCGGTCGCACCCGGCGGCGTCCAGGGCGTCGAGGTCACTGAGGCGGATGCCGTCAATCCATTCGGCGGTCAGCACCGGACCGGCGGTGTAATCCCAATAGGGAACGGGTACGCGAAAATCGGGGTCATCTTTGGTGTTTTCCGCCAGTTCCGAAAGGGCGGCGGCCTCAAAGCGCATGTCCATCTCAAAAAAGATGGCGCGGGCAATGGTTTCCACCACGTCCGGGGCGTGAAACCGCTGGGCCTCCCTGCCGCCGAAACGGTCAATGACCCGGGCGACAAAACGCATGGCGTTGAGGTCCCGCCCCATGCGCACACGAACGCCCGGGCGGATGACCTTCACCGCCACATAGTCGTCGGAGCCCTTGAGCCGCGCCTTGTGCACCTGGGCGATGGAGGCGGCGGCGACCGATTCGCTGAATTCATCGAAGATCTCGGTGAGCGGCCTGTCCAGGGCGGTGGACACCACCTCTTCCGCTTCGCGCTGCGGGAAAGGCGGCATACGGTCCTGCAGCAGTTCCAACTCCCGGGCGATACCGACGCCGACGACATCCGGGCGGGTAGCGAGGAACTGCCCCATTTTCACATAGGACGGCCCGAGGCGGGTCATGGCGTTGCGCA
>JAISTL010000168.1 GCA_031272615.1 Methylobacteriaceae bacterium
GCCGCGGCCACAGCCGCCACAACAAAGCATTTGTCCGTGGTTTTGACAGAACGGGAGAGCACCGCACGCCCCTGATGGAGAACAACGTCACCCATTCCCATGACAAAAAAAACTTAATGAAACAAGAAGAATCCGGAAACAACCTGAACAAGCGCCATAAAAAAACCGCCCCCGAAACTGGGGGCGGCGCATGGGAAAAAGATATCCGGGCTTACCGGGAATAAAACTCGATCACCAGGTTCGGTTCCATCTGCACCGGATACGGCACATCCGCCAGGGCTGGAACGCGGGTATACTGGGCCCGCATCTTGCCGTGGTCGACCTCGATGTAATCCGGAACATCGCGCTCGGTGGACTGGCTGGCCACCACAACCAGCTCCAGCTGCCTGGAGGAATCCTTGACTTCGACGACATCGCCCGGCCGCACCAGATAGCTGGCGATATTGACCCGGCGGCCGTTGACCCGGATATGGCCGTGGTTGACGAACTGCCGCGCGGCAAAGGGAGTCGGCACGAACTTGGCGCGATACACCACCGCGTCGAGGCGCCGTTCCAGCAACCCGATGAGGTTCTCACCCGAGTCCCCCTTCATGCGGATGGCTTCCTGATAATAGCGCAGGAACTGCCGCTCGGTGATATTGGCGTAGTAGCCCTTCAATTTCTGCTTGGCGCGCAGCTGATTGCCGTAGTCCGACAATTTGCCCTTGCGCCGCTGGCCGTGCTGGCCCGGGCCGTATTCACGGCGGTTGATGGGGCTCTTCGGGCGGCCCCAGATATTCTGCCCCATACGACGGTCAATTTTGTATTTCGTCTGAATGCGTTTGGACATCGCGTATCCTCAAAAAAGTGTTCACGAAAGGCGGAAAACCCGCCGAGGAACGCGCCCTCCTCTTTCCGCGGTCACGGAACGACAGATTGCCTGAACAATCACGGGAGCGTGAAAAACCGCCGGCTCTCATCCGGAGCCGCGCGGTTCACCGGCTTCTAGTGGAAAGCGCCCGCCTTGTCAAACAAAGAATCCCGGCGGATTGTCAAAAAACAAACAGCCGTAAAACGTTTTTCGCATTGCCTTGCGCCGCCGTTTCGGCTTATGACGGCGTCGCCCCTTGTCCCACCTGTGAAAGCCGACGCCATGTCTTCACACTCCGCCCTTCCCTCCGAACCTTTCCGCCTTGATTTTGCCGGTTTGCGCGTGCTGTTCGTCATGGCGCTGGATGCCGAATACGGCCCGCATCTGCGCTCGTTGATGACGCCGCTGTTCATCGGAGTCGGCCCCATCGAGGCCGTGCTCCACACGGCGCTTGCCCTGCAGACCCTCGCCGGCGGCGACGGCCTGCCCGATCTCGTGGTCTCCCTTGGCTCCGCCGGTTCGCAAACCCTGACCCAGGGTGAAATCTACCAGGTCTCATCGGTGTCGTGGCGGGATATCGACGGCTCGCCCATCGGCTTCCCCAAGGGGCTGACGCCGTTCCTGGACCTGCCGGCCGAAGTCCCGCTGCCGACTCCCCTCGCAAACATCGCCGCCGCGCGGCTTTCTTCCGGCGCCGCCTTCATTTCCGGCGACGGGTATGCCGCCATCGACGCCGAGATGGTGGATATGGAAACCTTCTCGGTGATGCGCGCCTGCCACCGGTTCTCGGTGCCGATGCTCGGCCTGCGCGGCATTTCCGACGGCGCCGAAGAGCTGCGCCGCTATTCGGACTGGGCGAAACTGCTCCCCGTTCTCGATGAAAAACTCGCCGACACCCTGGGCCGCCTGGAAACCCTGCTGCGCGCCGAGGGCCTGAACGCGCTGAAAGGCTGAAGAATCCGCCGGAATAGCGGACTCCCCCGTCACCCACGGGCGTGAGCGACGCAATCCGGTTTGTCCACCATATCCATCGTGTCCGCCATAGCGAAGGGCCACCCGACTCTCCCGGGTGGCCCTTCCTGTCAACTGGATGCACCGGTACGAGGGAATTACCAGAGACCCAGAATCTTCCACCACAGCGAGCCGATGCCGACCCACACGATGAGATTGAAGACCGAGAAAATGAAACCGACCCGCCACCAGGCGCTGAGCGGCATATAGCCCGCGCCGAAATACATCGGACCGGGTGAACCGCTGTAATGGGTGATGGCGAGGCAGATGTTGGCGGTATAGGCAAGCGCCAGGCATGTGAGATACGGGGGCGCTCCCGCCGATATCGCCACGGCGACGAACGCCGCGTACATGGCTGAAATGTGCGCCGTCAAACTGGCGAAACCGTAGTGGGAGTACATATACACCACCACCAGCAGAATCAGCGCCCACAACCACGGCAGACCGGAGATGGACGACGAGACCACGTCGGCAAACCACGAGATGAACCCGACCTTCTGCAGCTGCCCGGCCAGCGCGACCAGGCTGCCCATCCAGATGAAGATGTCCCAGGCGCCCTTTTCAGTCAGCATCTCCGACCAGTCGAGAACCTTGGTCAACAGCAGGATACAGGCGGCCAGCATACCGACGACGGTGGCATCCAGCTTGGTCCACTGCCCCGTTGTCCACAGCACCAGCACCAGAACGAACACGCCGGCGAGGATGCGTTCATCCCGCGACATCGGCCCCATTTTCTTCAGCTCTTCCGCCGCCAGCGCCTTGACCTCCGGCGTTTTCTTCAGTTCCGGCGGACAAATCTTGTAGAGCAGCAACGGCGTGCACGCCATCGCCACGGCGCCGGGCAGCAGCGCCGCCAGGAACCACATACCCCACGAGATCTCGATGCCCGCCGTCTTGCTGGCGAGCTCGACAATCATCGGGTTTCCGGCCATGGCGGTCATAAACATGGCGCAGACGATACCTTCCGTCTGGTACACGACCTGCATGATGTAGGCGCCGGCCTTCCGCGGCGTGGTTTCCGGCTCGGACCCCAGCACCGAGCAGATACTGCGGGCGATGGGGAACAGGATACCTCCGGCGCGCGCCATGCTCGACGGAGTGGCGGGCGAAATGACCAGATCGCTGAGCGCCAGCGAATAGCCGACCGTCAGCGTGCTGCCGCCGATGGCCCTGAGGATGACATAGGCGATGCGCCGCCCGAAACCGGTTTTCAGAAACGCCCGGGCGAACATGAACGCGGCGACGATCAGCCACATCGACGTTGACGCGAACCCCGTCAGAACATCCGCGGTTTTCAATGTGCCGGTCAACGCAACGATGGTGATGCCGACAAACGCCACCGCCCCGATGGGCAGCGGCTCAAGGATAAATCCGAGAATGATGGCCACGGTAAGGCCGAACAGATGCCAAGCCTGCGGCTTCAAATCCCCCGGGGCGGGAATGAGATAAAGAACCAGCCCAACGCCGACGGTGATAATCAAGTTTCGTATTTGTATTTTTGTCATGATACACCTCGCATCCCGCCGCCGGCCGGAAGACCGGCGCGGGCAGACAGGTTGAGATTACGGCCGCTTGCGGGCCAGGGTGTTATCGACGGATGCACCGGCAATGCCGATGTATGAATGCGGATCGAGCATTTCGGCGACTTCCTCACGGGTGAAGTGTTTCATCACTTCCGGGTCGCCGCAGAGCGCCTCGAGCATCGGCACCTTGTTCTCGAAGGCGTACATGCTCGTTTTGTACACGACGTCATGGGCCGTCAGGCGACCCATCTTTTCCGCAAGGTGGATCATGATGGATTCGGACAGCATGATGCCGTGGAGAATGTTGAGGTTCGCTTCCATTTTGTCGGGATAGACAATGAGGTTCCTGAGAATGTCCAAAGTCTTCTCGAGCGCCGCGTCCAGATGGATGCACGCCGTCGGCACGAACTCCCATTCGGAGATTTCGCAGCTCCAGTCCCGTTCGTGCTCGATGTTCATGCACTCCACCGCCACCGGCGCCTGGGCGCGCACCAGACGGCACAAGCCGATGACGTTCTCGCACACCTGCGGATTGCGCTTGTGGGGCATGGTCGATGAACCGACCTTGCCCATGAAGAAGGGCTCCTCCAGTTCGCCGATTTCCGTGCGCTGCAGGGTCAGCACCTCGTGGGTGATGCGGGTGATGGTCCCGGCAATCAGCGCCAGCAGATTCATGAACTCGGCAATGTGATCGCGGGTGGAATGCCAGTGCACCGGCGTCACCCCGAGACCAAGGATGTCCATGGTACGCTTCTGCACCTGCAACCCCTTGTCGTTCATGGACGCCAGGGTGCCGACGGCGCCGGAAAGCTGCCCGATGAAGAGCCGCGGCGCGCATTCCTTGAGCCTCACCTCGTGATTCTCCAGTTCATAGACCCAGGTCGCCGCCTTCATGCCGAAGGTAATCGGCAGAGCGTGCTGTACATGGGTGCGCCCGGCCATCACCACATCACGGTATTTCGCCGCCAGGCCGCGCGCCGCCTCGGCGCAATCGGCCACCTGCCGGGCAATCACCGCGTGGGCTTCACGGATGCGCAGAATCAACCCGGTGTCGACGATATCCTGACTGGTGGCGCCCCAGTGCAGGTATTCTCCGGCGTTGTTGTCCAGCACCTTCTTGTACTCTTTCAACAAGGGCACGATGGTGATGGAGCTTTTGTAGTTTTCGCCGATGGCGGCGTAATCCAGCAGCGTCGCGTCGGCTTTGCGGTTGATTTCGTCCGCCGCCTCCTTCGGGATCATGCCGATTTCACCCTGAGCCTTGGCCAGGGCGGCCTCGGTATCAATCCATTTCTGCACGAGATTGCGGTCACTGAAGATGTTCTTCATCTCCGCCGTCCCGAACAGGGTGCCGATGGCAAGACTGTCAATTGCAGTGGAACCCATAAAACTACCTCCCTTTTAGGTTGTTTGAGACCAGAGTGGTTAAAACGTTAAATTGCAAAATAAAATTTGCAAAAGAAATTTTATCACGTAATAACAACGAATTACGCGTGAAAGTTCAGTTCAAATTTAACAAAAACCGCGCTTGCTACCCCCGATTTTAGTGAAACGTTTAACTTGAAATATGAGTCTTGTCAAACTGAGTCTTTCACTTTTTTCGCCGCCCCTTGACTTTTTTATCAACGCGTTGAATTTATAGGGAAAAACTGGATTCCTCCCCCTGAGACGGTTCGCGCCTTTTACCACCGCTGCAAACGTCTCTGGACTGTCGCGAGGCTTTGTTTTATAGAAGCCGCATGACAAGCAGCCGTTCTTCACAGGATAAATTACCCAGAGCGACGATCAAGGATATCGCGCGGGTGGTCGGCGTATCGCCGACAGCGGTTTCCCTTGCCCTCAACGACAAGGGCTCCCTGACGGAGGACCTGCGCAAGCGCATCAAGGACACCGCGGCGGTGATGAATTACCGCCCCAATTCATCGGCACGGATGCTGCGCGGTTCCCGCTCCAATTCCGTCTCCGTCATCATCAATTACTTCAACAATCCGTTTTTCCGCAGCTTTTTTCTCGGGTTGGAACCGGTGCTCGACGAGGCCGGCGTCACCTACTCGGTCTCACAAACCTGGGACAGCCTGGCCAAGGAACAGGAGCTGGCGCGAAAAGCGGCGGAACACGGTTCCGACGGATTGATCGTCCTCAATTGCTCCGCCGAATACGCCCATCTGAAATCGGTCAGCGACACGTTTTCCATTCCCATCGTGCTCATCAGCCATACGCTCGAGGATCGCTTCGCCGCCCTGCAGGCCGACAATCTGCGTGGCGGCTATCTCGCCACCGAACACCTGCTGAGCCTCGACAAACGGCCGGTTTTTCACATCTCCGGCATGCCCGGGAAATCCGGCCTGAAGAACCGCATGCTGGGCTTCAAGTCCGCCCTTGCCGATCTGCGTCCGGAGGTCAACCCGGAGTCGTTCATCTACCCGGTGGAGGCCCTCACCGCCGCTGCCGGCTACCAGGCCATGGAAACCATTTTAGAGCACCATAAGCCGCCGCTCGGCGTCTTCGTCGTCAACGACGAAGTGGCACTGGGCGTTGTCACCTATGTCCGCCACATCGGCCTGAAGATGCCCGAGCAGGTGGCCGTGGTCGGCTTTTCCGACATCGACCTCCTGGAAACTCTCTATATTCCCCTCACCAGCATCCGCATCCCGCAAAAACGCATGGGCGCACTGGCGGCGCAGACCCTGCTGGACCTGATTGACCATCCCGAAAACCGCTTGTCGCCGCCCATCCTGACTCTGCCCGTGACGCTGGTCGTGCGCGAGAGCACCATCGGCCCGCAACAGGGGAAAAAACGCTGAAGCCATTGTCCTCTACAGTTTCGGCGCTGAGGTCGACCGGCGCAGCAACAGGTTGGCATCGCTCCACGCGACAAAGTTCTCACCCGCCTCAATGCCGTCCTGCTCGCGTTGGATGAGGCGGAACACGCCTGTCACCGCCGTTTCCGCCAGGGCGGCCACCGGCAGGCGCACGCAGGTCAACGCCGGCGTCAGCAATTTGTACCAGCGCGGGTCTCCGTATCCGATGACAGACACCTCATCCGGAACGGCAATTCCCAATTCCTTCAACGCCCGCAACCCTCCGACGGTAATCTCCGTACTGCCGAGAATGAGCGCCGTGGGCGGCCGGGCGTCCGTGAACATGCGCCGCACCGCCACCAGGCCGTTGCGGGCCCGGGGCGGCTCCAAAGCCGTCCAGGCCGGTTGAGGCGTCATCCCCGCCGCCGCCAGCGCCTCAAAATACCCCCGCGCCCGGCTCGCGCCGACGCTGATGCCGTCACTGGTACCCACATAACCGATGGCCGTGTGCCCGAGGCCGAGCAGGTGCTCCGTCGCGGCGCGGATACCGGAAGTGTCGTCCATAACCGCCGCCGCCGGCGTCAACCCGGGAATGCGGCGCAGCAGCTGCAACGACGGAACCATCTTCAGCAGTCTGGCCGTCCGCTCCGTCGGGCGCGGCGAAGCGGTGATGACAATGCCCGCCACCCGCGCCTCAACCATGGCCAGAACCTGGCTTTCCTCCATCGCCGGGTCGTCGTCGGCATTGCTCAGCAGCAACTGGAAACCCAAATCCCGGCATCGCGCCGCCAGCACCGACGCGATGGCATTGTAGAAATGGTTGCGGATGTCGGGAATGATCAAGCCGATGAGAAACCGGGATTTCCGCTGCATCTGCCGGGCCGAGAGATTGGGGATGTACCCGAGCTCCTCCGCCATCCTACAGATTTTATTCCTCATTTCATCGCCGACTCCGCTGTTGCCGTTCACGGCGCGGGAAACGGTGGACGGCGAAACACCCAGCTTCGAAGACAAATCCTTGATTGTAATCATTTTTCTGCTCATCAAGCCAGTCTAGCGCTCCAAGGGCTTTTCGTCAATCCCTTACGTTGTAAGCTTTATCGTTTAACTTTCGCATTTTCAATGTATTGGATTCATTTGTTGACAGCACGCAAACGTTTGCGTAAATTAAACGTCAAACGTACTTTGGACGGGCAAACACGCGATTCTGCCCGCCGGGAGGTTTTGTGTTTAGCTCATCAGGAAGAATCACCATGAAAATCAAGGAAATCCGCCATTTGTCCGTTCCGGTGACCGGTAATATCGCCAATGCCGTTGTCAATTTCTCGGAGCATACCATTTCCCTGGTCGCCGTCATCACTGACGAAGTCCGCAACGGTCGCCCGGTCACGGGGATTGCCTTCGACTCCATCGGCCGCTTCGCCCAGGGCGGGATTATCGAACAACGGATGGTTCCACGCCTGATGGCGGCCAAGCCGGAAAGCCTTCTTGCCGCCGACGGCGCTTTCGATTGCGCCAGGGTCTATGCCTGCATCATGCGCAACGAAAAACCCGGCGGCCATGGCGACCGGGCGGCGGCGTGCGGCGCGTTGGAACTCGCCTTCTGGGACCTGAACGCCAAACTGCGGGATGAACCCGCCTACCTCACCATTTCCCGCGCCTTCGGCACCACCCCCGTCACCTCGGGGCAGCCGGTTTATGCCGCCGGCGGTTACTATTACCCACAGGACGGTGTGGAGCGCCTGAAGCAGGAAATCCGGCGTTACAAGGATATGGGCTATTCCGCCTACAAGATGAAAATCGGCGGCGCCTCACTGTCCGAAGACACGGCGCGCATCGAAGCGGCGCTGCAGGTTGCTGAAAGCGGCGCCAATCTGGCGGTGGATGTCAACGGCCGCTTCGACCTGGAGCAGGCTCAGGTTTACGCCAAGGCCATATCCCCCTACAAACTGCGTTGGTACGAAGAAATCGGCGATCCGCTGGATTATGAGCTGAACCGGGTGATGGCGGAGACCTATGACGGCCCCATCGCCACCGGCGAAAACCTCTTTTCAACCCAGGATGCGCGCAATCTGCTGCGCTATGGCGGCATGCGCAAAAACAAGGACATCTTCCAGATGGACCCGGGCCTCAGCTACGGGCTCACCGAGTTCTCGCGCATGATCACTCTGGTGGAGCAGGCCGGCATCAACCGCAAATTCATCTATCCCCACGGCGGGCATCTCATCAACCTGCACATCTCCACGGCCCTGGACCTCGGCGGCTGCGAAGCCTATCCCGGCGTATTCGAACCCTTCGGCGGCTATTCCGACGAGTGCAAGGTGATCGACGGCCGCATTCATCCGGGTTCATCCCCCGGCTTCGGCATCGAACGGAAGAACGAGCTCAAGCCGCACATCGCGAGACTTCTGGCTTAGCGCGTTCCACGCGGGCACCCGGCGCCTGTTCCGGGAACGGCATTGTCGATGCCGCCTTGAACCGCAAGGGCAGAGCGCCGGATTGCTTCGCTCATGCGCGTGGGTGACGCGGCGCCGCGCCTGAACATATCGACCCATGGAGCAGGCGGCGTTTTGGTGGACACAGTCGACGCCCCCGTCACCCACGGGCTTGAGCGAAGCAATCCGGTTTGTCCACCTTCAAAACAGGAAGGTGGCGGGGGAAGCGGCGGCACTATCCTGGCGGGGATTCCCGCGCCCGCCCACACCACCAGCAGCAGGACGCTGAGAATGAAACGCCTCATCGGGGATGACCTTTGCTCTGTCTTTTGAGGAACATACACCCGGGGCATTGCCCTGTCACGGAAAATCAGGGTGGCGGACGCCTCTGCCCCGGCGCGCACGTGAACGCATGAAACCGTTTCCCCTCTCATCCGGCTGAACTACGGGGGCGCATGCCTCTATTGAGATATTTGGTCATTTTCAATTGGATTTGACACGATGGAATTCTGCGAGTGTTTGCTCCGCCAGCTTCCACGGTTCTCCTTTGATACGTGAAATCAGCACCGTCCAAATGGTGTCGAATGCGACAAGCGCCCGGTTTTCATCATAGTCGATTCCAACCGGCACCAGCGGGATAATATCTTCGGAAAGACTGTAATTCAACTTTTCCAGCATCCGTTGTTCGGCAATGGCACGGGTAATTGGTTGCCCTTCAAGACGCAGATAATGCTCCATGCCTGAATAAACGCCCCCGGTATCATTCTTCAATCTCCACAGCCTCGTTGAGGATGAGGCTCCATCTGTTGCTTGTTTCGCACCGGTTTGGTGTCTTCATCACAGTCGGGCGAACGGAAGGGTTGAGCAGCGCCGCGGATTTGGCGCGCGCGGCGAAGGGTTCCAATGCCGCCGCCTGGCGCGCGTACCCGCAAAGCTCAAACAGATAACCCAAACGGCGCAAACACGAATTCTCGAAGAACGGAGCCATCCCCGTCAGCTTTTTCGGCGTCGTTTTGGCGCCGATGTCACGGACCATCTGCGCAACCCCGTTCAGTCCGCCGGCCTTGTGAAAATACCGCACGGAATCGAACAGCGTCAGCTCCGGCCCGGCGACATTGGCAAAGCCGGTGTAACTCCTGATTTGCCCCAGCCACTCCGGACGGTTGACCTTTGCGAACGCCGCCGGTTCCTGATACAGAAACTGAATATGCTGCCGCCCGATGGTGATATCACGGAACTGCTTCGGCGCAACCACCTGAAACACCATGGCGGCCTGGCGGGAGGCGCCGTGAAAGGCCGCGGCCCGAAGCAATGACACCCGGTAATCCACTCCCTGATAGCGCATCAACGGGGCAATCCAGCCCGCCGGATCCGGCGCGCCCATGGCCCAATCCTCCGGGCGGAGAATCAGATAAAATCCCCGTTGCGCCCGGGCAACCCGCCTCTTCTTCCGTTGCCGGCCGATGAGCGAAGCAAAAGCCCGGGGAGAAGAGCCGACGGCGGATATCGCTTCCTTGCTCGTGAAGCACCTCTGACCGTCAGAAAGCTTGCTATCCAAAAAATCCGTGAACTTGTCCATTCCCGAATCATACGCAAAAAAAGCAAAAAATCAACATTTTTGTGTATGATTCAGGAAACGGGGGTCAACTTCGAATTCCGGTCGGATGATAGCTGTTTCATTGAATTTCAAAGGAACATACACCCGGGCCCTTGCCCTTGTGTCCGGCCTGCAAGATGCACTTTTAAGCGTGCGGGCCATGATGAGCATTCACTGAGGATGGCCGGGTCCTTTTCTATCTGGATTGCTTCGCTTCGCTCGCAATGACGGCCTCACCGGCGGTGCGACATGCCAACCTGCGGAGCGGGCAGATTCGTCCATCCTTGTCCACCAGGTCCACCCCTGTCCACCCCGTCCACCAAGTGTCCGGGCTTACACCCCCAGCGGCGTCGCCGTCCAGTTGCCGTCTCCGGCGCGACGTTCCAGATACACCGGCAGGGCGTTGTCCACCCGGGCCTCCCACTCCGGAAGCCCCAACCGCGACTTGATCACCCGGTACACCCCGGCATGGGCGACCACCAACGGCAGCCCGGCAAAGGAAACCTGCATGATCGCCCGGTTGACCCGCTCTGAAAACTCCTCCCACGACTCTCCGCCCTCGGGCGTAAACCCCGGCCGGCGCAGGGAGCGGCTTCTTCCTTCCAGCACGCCGTAGCGCCGCTCGTTGAGCTCCCACAACACGTTGATGTCCAGCCCCAGCGCCTCGGCCACCGGTTGCGCCGTCTCCAGCGCCCGCGGCAGACGGCTGCTGTAGATGTGGGTGATTCCCTTTCCCGCCAGCAGTCCGGCGGCGCGCTGCGCCTGCGCCCGCCCCTTGTCCGTCAGGTCGATCTCCCGCCAGCCGGAGAGAAGTTCCAAACGGTTATACAGGGTTTCCCCGTGGCGCAGATAATAAAACGGCCCCGGGATTCCTTCAATTCCACCGGGAGTCTCGATCATAGCGTCAGCACCCTGTCAATGGTGACTTCAGCCGGAGCGAAGGCTTTGCGGAACGCCTCCATGTAGGGCGCCGTCTCGCCGAAGCACGGCACAACGACTTTCGCGCCGGTCACCCGCACCAGTTCGGCGTTTTCCGACAGGCGCGGATGCACGTTCCAGCAGCGGTAGACCGCCCGCCCCGCCTTCACCAGCCGGTCAGCGGTGGTGTTTTCCGGAACAAACCCGTTGAACACAATGGCCGGCATGGTCTCCTTCTCCCACAGCGCCGCCAGCCGCGCCGTCTCGCCGGAACCCGCCGCCGCCGGGCAGGCCACCGTCACCGCCGTGGGGTCGTCATCCACCGGCAAAGCCAGCTTCTCCAACTCCTGCAACTCCTCGCGCACACCGGGGCGCAGGGTGTCGGAGTCGATCTCGATCAGGCGCTTGACGGAGGCGCGCATCGGCGCGTCCATGCGCAGGTTGGTAACCCCCTCGCGCATCAGATACAGGGCGATTTCCGGCCCACGGCCGTCGGCGGGGACGGGAAGCAGCAGCCCGCCGCGTTTGGCGATGGCCAGAATGTCGCGTTGCTGATCGGCCATGGGTTCATCGGAATCACCGTAGGACCCGTCGAGAAGAACCGTATGGGCCGGCGTTGCCTGGTCCCAATCATACACGATGGAGTCCACCGTGTGGTCGCTCATGTAGAGCAAGCCTTTGCCGACTTTGAGGTTGAGCCACAGGCCGCCGGGCGCGTGCCCTGTCCGTCCGGTTTCAATCGCGATGCCGAGCACCTCGCCCACCCCCTTCAGCGGCAGGATATTGATTGTCTCCCCGGTGTCGATGCGCCCGGCCACGATGGCGCCGGCATAAATCGGCGGATTGCCGATTTTCTCCCGCAAATGCAGGCTGCCGGCGTGGTCCTTGTGGCTGTGGCCGATAATCAGGGCGTCCACCTTGCCCACATCGTCGACATCGGGATACATCCCCACCGGCGGGCCGTAGCCCAAATCCAGCATGATGCGCCGGCCTTCGGCTTCCACCAGGAAACAGGCGGGGCTCTTGCCGTCAACACCCGAGATGATGCGTAAGGTTGCGTTTCCATCGGTCATGACAAACTCCTTGGTTTGAGAGTGATCGGGACCCCTTCCGCCGCGTGCGCCGCGGCGGAAGACATGTCGGTTCAAGGGCTCGCCTGCGGTTTACGAGGCGGTTTTCGCCTTGAAGTCCTCCCGGGTCAGCACATCCCGCTTCAGCCACAGGGCGCCGGCGATGACCAGCAGCCCGACCAGCAGCGCGAGCGTCGTATTGCGGCCGTCTTTCGCCATGCCGAACACGATTTCCGCGGTTTTGCCGGGAGCGACGGATTTGGAGCGCAGCAGCACCCTGGTCACATCGCCCCCGGTGGTGAAATCATAGGGCGAAACGATGTCGTCGGCCTTGCTCGCCGGAACACTGCTCGCCACCGAGTTCACCACCCAGTGCGGCGGCAGCACGATGGTCGCCGAATAGTTGCCGACGGCATACCGCGTGGTATTGCTGAAGGTATGCCCCAGCTGGTTGACGTGGTAGGGCTTCAGCACCTTCTTGTCGCTCCAGTTGTAGTATTTGGGAGCGGTGAAGGTCAGCCCGACGGTGCTCTCCTCCGGCAGGGCGTCGGGCAGGGTGAGGCGCAGCAGGCTCACCGAGCCGTCCTTGACCGTCTCGGCATTGACTTCAGCGCCGTTGACCTCCGCCTTCAGCCCCTCCATCCCGGCATATCCGGCCGGCAAGTCCAGATACTTTTCGGTCCAGTTGGCGAGTTTCGCCTGAACCGACACATCGGCTTTGCCGTCTTCCCCGAGAGTGACGGTTTCGGCGTATTGCGTCAGCCCCGTCTTTTTGGCGGCCGCGGCCTGTTGCGCCGCCGCCGGCTGCCACACCAGGGCGGCCAGTATCACAGACGCCGCCCACACATGGAGTTTTGTTCTAAAACGTGTCATGTCGGCCCCCTATTGCATAAAGCCGAGGAAAGTGAACCAGGTCGGTCCGGCGAGAATCAGCAGCACCGAGCCGATAACGCAAATCAGCATGCCGTACATCAGCTGCTGCGGAATGGTGAAATACCCGGTTCCGTAGAAGATGAGGTTCGGCTTGCAGTGCGGCGGCAGCGTGATGGACCAGCACATGGTGAAGGCCGCCGGAAGCGCGAAGGCCGCCGGGCTGTAGCCCATGGTTTTGGCCAGGCCGATGACCACCGGAATGACGATGGCGGTGCGGACGATTTTGCTGGTGAAGATGAAGTGGCTGAACATCGCCACCAGAATGACGATGACATAGGCGCTGAAGAAACTCATGCTCTTGATGCCCGAGGCCGCGAACACGTAATCCATGATCCAGCGCGCCGCCCCGGAGTTTTCGAGGGCGAGGCCGACGGAATAGGCGCCGACGGAAAAGATCATCAGCTCCCACGGGATGTTGGATTCCTTCCAGGTGATGAGCCCGATGCCCGGCAGCAGGCACAAGGTGGCGGCAATCACCGCCGCCGTCGCCGTGCTGATGGGGAACCCCCACCACTGCACATGCATGAAGTCGGTGGACCACAGGAACACCACCAGTGCGAAGATGAACAGCGCCCGCCATTCATCGACGGACAGCGGCCCCATGTTTTTCAGCTCCACCTTGAGGTCGTCCAACCCCCTGCCCTGCGGCGTGTTGTGCTCCGGCGGATAGAGGACGAGGCCGATGACCCAGGAGATGAGCATGACGATGATGGTGATGGGGAACATGGCGAACAGCCAGTCGGAATAATAGATTTCCTGCCCGCCCAGTTCCTTGATGTAGCCGACGGCCATGACGTTGCACGCCGTGGCGGTCATGATTCCCGAGGTGAAGATGTTGTTGGCCTGAATTTCCTGATTCATCAGGGCCACGCCGAAATTGCTGGTCCCCCCGGGCTTGGCGCCGTAGACATCGGCAAGAATCAGCACGATGGGAAGGATGAGCGCCGCCCGCGCCGTGGTGGACGGCACCAGAAACGCCAGAATGCCGTTGAGAATGATCATGGACAGCAACGCCCATTTGGCGCTGCGGCTGAAGGATGTCACCATGAACAGCGCCAGGCGCCGCGCCAGATTGGCTTTGCTCATGGCGGCGGTCAACACGAAGGCGCAGAGCATCAGCCAGATCACGTCCTGGCCGAACACTCCGAGCACCCGGGCTTCCGTCCAGGTGCCGGTGGTGATGAGCAGGCAGACGCACAGCAGCGACGTCACGTAAGTCGGTATCGCCTGACTGACCCACAACACCAGCGCGCCGAAAAAGATGGCCAGAGCCATCTGGCCGTTCAGCGTCAAGCCGCTGGGCGTCGGCATCAGGTACAACCCGACGAAGACGACGACGGCGACCGGAATCCCCAGCAGGTCCATCCAGCGCTGAAACATGTAGGCTGGCTTTTTTTGTGCGGAAACAGCGGTTGTTGCCATATGTTTCCTCCCTCTTTCTGTTATTTGTTGAGTTACGGTTCATATTGTTTTTTGCAATTATAGTTGCACTTTTTGGCCGATTATGCAACAACTATTGCGCGCCTTTCACCATATATCGGCAGGCCGCAGCAGGGGGAGGTTTCTGTGCTGTCTCCGGAGATGATTGAAAAACTTGGGCCGCAGCTCACTCTGGCCGAACGCAAGATCATGAGCGCGCTGGAATCGGGGCACGAGGATATCCCGTTTCTGTCCACCAACGAGCTCGCCAAACAGTGCGGCGTCAACCCGGCGACGGTCGTCCGCTTCGCCCGCAAGCTGGGCTTTGCCGGTTACCCGGCGTTGCGCTCCCACATGCAGCATCGCTTGCTGAACAACGAGGGCGCCGCCGCCCGCCTGCGCAGCCGCATGAAACACCTTGACAACAACACGGTGCTGGAAGCCTTCATTACCGCCGAAATCGGCCATTTGTCGCGGTTTTCCCGCCAGCTGCCGGAGGAACGCCTGGTGCGCGTCGCTGAAGCGATCATCGACTCACGGCATGTCTACCTGTTTGCCGTCGGCCATGCCGGCTGCCTGACAACGCTGCTTTCCGGCCGCCTGGCGCGCATCGGTGTGGCGCCGCGCATTCTTCCGGCGGTGGTACGGGACGCGGCGGTGGAGTTCGTTGACGCCGACGGCAAAGATGTGTTCATCGCTTTTGCCCTGAATTTCCCGGATCCGGCGACCATCGCCCTGATGGACTGCGCCCGCGGCCTCGGCATCACCACCGTTCTCATCACCGACAAAGCCGGAATCGCCGCCGATCTCGCCCCGGACGTCGCCCTCATCGGCCCGCGCGGCGAGGAGGAAGACCTGCGCTCCCTCATCGTGCCGATGACCATCTGTTACGGCATTGTCCTGCACGTCATGCGCGCGGCGCGGGACAAATCCATCGACACCCTCGAGCGCCTCGATCACATCCGCAAATCCATGGGATATCCCGGATAGGGGGCGGCGGTTCACTGACATTGCCGGCCCGGCAAATACGATTTCACTTTCAGTGATACCGCATTTGGCATAGAGTTCTTCGTCTGCCCATGAGAGTCTGCCGCATCATACCGGTTTTTGGCTGAAATCATTGTGTATCGGCGCCGACACCGGTAACAGGCTCCCAGGGAGACGTGAACGCTGGAGGGAGGTTTTCGAAATGCCGTATGCACCGATTGTCATAGACCGCGAGGCATTAACCATCATGAGCGTGCCGTTTCCAGACCTGGAAACCCTGGAAAACACGGCGGAAGCCATCGGTTCCAATATGTTCGAGGGGTTTCAACCGACTCGCCGGGGAATAGAAATCATCCGCGATTACTGCCTCGGCAAAATTTCGTTTGCGCAGTTGGCGGCTGCCGCAAAGGAAAAAGCTTATGAGAAATGACTACGAGTATATCGACCCGGACTACACCTACACTGATCCGCAGACGGGCATCCTGAGGAATCTCGGCGGTATTTCCGATCGGGAAGCCTTGACCTTTGCCGAAGCCGCCGCCACGGCCAAACGCGCAGGCGAATTGAAAGCCAGGCCCATCCGTATCAAAGACATCGATACCCTCGAGCGCCTCGACCACATCCGCAAATCCATGGGATATCCCGGATAGGCTCTGGTGGACACGGTGGACAGGGTGGACAGGGTGGACACGATGGACGGGAAACGGCCCCAAAGCCGGCAAAAAGTGCCCGTTTTCGGGGTACAATTCAGTCCACCAGGTCCACCCTGTCCACCCTGTCCATCGTGTCCACCAAAGCCCTCATCCGCTTTCCTCCCGCCGCACATTTTTCCTTCAGCGCTTGAAAATTCCTTTGACCTTCCCATCATTGGAACTGTTACAGGGTGAGTCGCGTTGTTCAGACGAACCCGAAGGGACGGAAAATGGCTTCCATCGTACTGCATATCGAAGGAATGGATTGCGCGGAATGCGCCTCCCGGCTGGAACGGGCGCTCACCCGCGTCAACGGCATCCACGCCGCGACGGTGTCGCTGATGGCGGAAACCGCCACCGTCGACTATGCCGATGGCGCCGCCCTGCAGCAGGCACGGGAACGCATCCGCAAGCTGGGCTTCGAGGTGGGCGGGAGCGCGGCGGAACACCCGGCGTCCTGCGGTTGCGGCCACGACCATGCACACGACCATGAACACGACCATGGGCACGGGCACGGTGCGCATGACCATCACCACCATGACCATGCCGGTATGGAGGAGGTGTTTGTCTCCGCCTCGCCGCTGGCCGCCCTGTTGAAACAGAAATCCGTGCGCACCATTCTGCTGTTCGCCGCCGTTCTGCTGGCCGCATGGCTCATCGGGCTGCTGATCCCGCAATTGAACCGCGTCTTGTTCTGGTGCGCGCTGGCCTTCGGGCTGTACCCGATTGTGCGCACGGTGCTGGCCTCCTTTGAAGCCAAGGAGTACTTCACCATCGAGACGCTGCTGGTCATCGCCGCGGTGGGCGCCGTGCTCATCGGCGAAGAGGAGGAGGCCGCCGTTGTCGTGCTGCTGTTTCTCATCGGCGAGTTTCTGGAAGGCTATGCCGCGAGCCGCGCCCGCGCCGGCATCCGCTCCCTGAAACAACTTGCCCCGTCCCGCGCCATCCTCTTGGCGGAAAACGGCGAAACCCGGGAGGTCGACGCCGAAACCCTCAAGCTGGACGATACCATTCTCATCCGCCCCGGCGACGGAGTCCCGGCTGACGGCCTGATTCTCGAAGGCACAAGCACCCTCAACGAAGCCGCTCTCACCGGTGAGAGCGCGCCGCGCCTGCGCTCACCCGGCGAGGACGTGTTCGCCGGAACCGTCAATCTTGACGGCACCTTGACGGTACGCGTCACCGGCCCCGCGGGCAACAACATGATTTCCCGCGTCGTTCGCCTGGTGGAGCAGGCCCAGGACGCCAAGGCCCCCACCCAGCGCTTCATTGACCACTTCGCCCGGTATTACACGCCGTGCGTGCTGCTGCTCGGCATCGTTGTCGCCGTGCTGCCGCCGCTGCTCACCGGCGCGCCGTGGCTGGAGTGGATATACAAGGGCCTGGCCATCCTGTTGATCGGCTGCCCCTGCGCCCTGGTGATTTCCACCCCGGCGGCGGTGGTTTCGGCCCTCGCCAACGGCGCGCGGAGCGGTATGCTCATCAAGGGCGGCGAAATCCTGGAAAAGGCCGGACGCATTACCCACGCCGCCTTTGACAAAACCGGCACGTTGACCGCCGGTAAACCGGTCGTCACCGATGTCGTGACCTTCGGCGTTTCCCGCGAAGAACTGCTGGCGCTGGCCGCCGGGCTGGAAGCCACCTCCAGCCACCCGCTGGCCGACGCCGTGCGCGAGGCGGCGTCCGCCGGACACGTGACCATCGCCCCGGTCGGGAATATCGCCGTCGTGGTCGGCAAAGGCGTTTCCGGCCGCTGGAACGGCACGGCGCTGTTCTTCGGCTCCGCCACAACCGCCGGAACCTTCGCGCCCGTGAGCGATGACGCTAGGGCGCAAATCGAGGCGCTGCGCCGTGAAGGCAAAAGCGTGTCGGTGCTGACCTCGGGCAGCGACGTTCTCGGGCTGGTAGCGCTGCGCGACGAACCGCGGGCTGACGCCGCCGCCGGCCTCCGCGAGCTCACCGCCATGAACATCCGGCCGCTGATGGTCACCGGCGATTCCGAAGCCACAGCCCAAGCCATCGGCGCGGCGCTCGGCCTCACCGACATCCGCGCCGGGCTCCTGCCCGAAGACAAGCTCAACGTCATCCGTGAGCTGCAGGCCAAGGGCGCCGTGGTCGCCAAGGTCGGCGACGGCATCAACGACGCGCCGGGGCTCGCCGCCGCCGATATCGGCA
Source organism: Methylobacteriaceae bacterium (assembly GCA_031272615.1). Taxonomy (GTDB): domain Bacteria; phylum Pseudomonadota; class Alphaproteobacteria; order Rhizobiales; family Beijerinckiaceae; genus Hohaiivirga. Next base: position 18,412 of record JAISTL010000168.1, read on the forward strand.
TCGCCATGGGCCAGGCCACCGACGTGGCGCTGGAAACCGCCGACTCCGCCCTCCTCGGCGGCCGCGTCGCCGACGTCGCCCGCCTGATCCGCCTGTCACGCCGCACCCTCAGGGTGATCCACGAAAACATCGCCATGGCTCTGGGGCTCAAGGCGGTGTTCCTCGTCACCACCCTTGCCGGCATTACCGGCCTGTGGCCCGCCGTGCTCGCCGACACCGGCGCCACCGTGCTGGTGACCATCAACTCCCTGCGCCTGCTGCGCGGCGGCAAATGACAAAAAGGCGGCGCGCCCGTTACCGGACGCGCCGCCGCTCTTGGGGAAACCCCTTCGTCAATCCTGCTTCGGGGCCTTGAACTCTTCCACTTCGTCCTTGCTGCCGCACAGCATGTGGTAGAGGATGATGGTGCCGAACGTGGCCGTGCCGATGCCGCCCAGCGCGAAGGAGCCGATGGTCAGCGTCAGGTCTCCGGCACCCAGCACCAGGGCGACGCCGACGGTGATGAGATTGCGCGGACTGGCGAAATCAACGCCGTTCTCCACCCAGATTCTCCCGGCTGCCGCGGCGATCAGGCCGAACATGACGATGGACAGACCGCCGATGACCGGCCCGGGAATGGTCAGGATCAGGGCGCCGAACTTCGGCGACAGGCCCAACGCGATGGCGACGAAACCGGCGATAACGAACACGAAGGTCGAGAAATTGCGCGTCACCGCCATCACGCCCATGTTTTCGGCGTAGGTGGTGACGCCTGTGCCGCCGGCGCTGCCCGACACCATGGTCGAGAACCCGTCGGCCATGAAGGCGCGGCCGATGAGCGAATCATAGTTCTGCCCGGTCATGGCGGAAATCGCCTTGATGTGCCCGAGGTTTTCGGCAATCAGCACAAACACCACCGGGGTGATCAGCGTCACCGCCTTGGCCGAGAATGTCGGGCTGTGGAACTCGGGCAGGCCGACCCAGGCGGCGTTGACGACGCCGGAAAAATCGATGGGCGCGCCGTAACCCATCAGGTTCGCCATGATGTAATAGAGAATGTAGGTGGCGATGGCGCCGACCAGCACCGGCAGGCGGCGCACGAAGCCGGGGGCGTACACCGCCGTCAGCCCGACGGCCGCCACCGTGAACAGGCCGATGAAGGTTTTGAAGCCGTCGCCGGTGACGCCGGAAACCGCCGTCGTCGAGAGATTCAAGCCGATGACGGCGACGATGGCGCCGGTCACCACCGGCGGCATCAGTTTCTCAATCCAGCGGTGCCCGGCGAGCTGCACCACCAGGCCGACGAGAAAATAAAGGAAACCGCAGGCGATGATACCGCCCAGCGCCACGGAAATATTGGCGTTCGGCGCGCCGGAGCCGACCTGGTAGCCGCTGGCGGCGGCCACCACCGAAATGAAGGCGAAGCTGGAGCCGAGATAGCTGGGCAGACGCCCTTGCACCACCAGAAAGAAGATCAGGGTGGCAATTCCGGAGAAAAAAATCGCGACATTGGGCGGGAAGCCCATGAGCAGCGGCGCCAGCGCCGTGGAGCCGAACATCGCCACCACATGCTGGAACCCGGCAATCACCGACTGCTGGGTCGGCAGCCGTTCGTCGGGCATGATCATACCGCTGGTTTTTTCCTTCCATTGGGGCCATAGAGCTGTTGTCATTGTTTTTGCTTTCTGTTTGACGCCGGGCCGTTTCGACATAAACGGCGGCGTAAAAAAAGAGGCGGAACGACCCCGTTCCGTCTCTCGCGAAATTGGCCGCTCGGACTCAACCGGCTGACTCTTGAAGCATTTTGCTGCGGCTGTGGAGTCAAAATACGAGTTATCAGCACGTAATTAGTCGTAACCCGCGCCGGGAAAACCCGCGCCCCCGGAACTTTTGCGCCGATTCCTCCAAACCGTGCGCATTCTTCATAATTCCGGCACAAATCAGACAATAAACCGCCACATATTACCGGCATTCTTGTCCTATGACAAAATCATCTCTGACACGACGCGCGTTTCCCGGTCTCGACTGCACCGGCGCCGCGGTGCGCTACGCCCATCGCGACCCCGGAAAAAAGCCGGGAAAGCCGGGCAGTCATGACTTTTTCCTCCGCTTCGGCGTACCGCCGGAAATCGTGCTGGTCCGGGTGGGGTAATCAGTGCGGATAAACCAAAACCACAGGTGCTGTCATGAACTATCGGGCTTCCTCCGACCCTCGAGACTCCGCTTCCTTCCCGCTTTCGCCTTCGCCTGAAGGCCTCATCACCATCGGAAAACTCGGCCTCACCGCCGTCATCGTCAGTATCGGCGTCGTTTTGCTGTTCCCCGATGACCAACCCGGGGGCGGTTTTGCCTTCGGCGTCTGGCTGCTGGTCCTCGCCACGGCCGGGCTTGCGTTCAGGCCGATACACGCGGGCTCTTCCCGTCAATGGGCGGCCCTTGCGGCGGTGCTTGTCCTCGGCGTGCTTCCGGTGCTGGAATCCCTCACATGGTTGTCGTTTGTGTTGTCAATGACCATCACCATGGTGTTTTCCCTCGCCGTTGCCGGGGTCGGGCGTCGCAACCCGGCGGACATCGGCAAGGCGGCGGCGCCTTTGCTGACCCCCTTTGCCGGATTGCTTTACCTCATCGATGAATACGCTCCCCATCACTCCGCCGACATCAGCCGCTCCGGAGCGGAAACCTGGGGCGGGACACTGCGGAAATGGGCCATTCCCCTAGTGTTTCTCGTTGTCTTCATCGCCCTGTTCCTGTCGGCCAATCCGCTCTTCGGGGTGTTTTTCGACAAGTGGGTGCTTCCCTTCTTCAAAACCGTCGACATCATGTCATTCGCTTCCGAGGCGGCGGTTGTTCTTGCCATATTCGGCGGCTTCTTTGTGGGTGACCTGAAACGGCCGTTGCGGACCTGGCGAAGAGTGAAAAACTCCCTGTTGCCGGCATCCCCCGAGGGGAACACGCTGCCGGTTCTGCCGGAGATCTCCACCGATGTCGGGATCAAAAGCCTGTTTCTGTTCAACATCCTGTTTGCCGTCCAGAACATCATGGATGTGGCCTATCTGGCCCTGCACATGGATTTGCCGGCCGGCATGACCTATGCCGGATACGCTCATCGCGGCGCCTACCCCCTGATTGTGACGGCGCTGCTGGCCGCCGTGTTCGTGCTGGGGTTGATGAAACCGGGCAGCGCCAATGAGGCGCACCCGACGCTGCGCCGCCTGGTGTACGCCTGGATTCTCCAGAACATGCTGCTGGTCGCCTCTTCGATGATTCGCCTGGATCTTTACGTCGAGGCCTATTCCCTCACCCAATGGCGCTTCGCCGCGTTCCTGTGGATGATTCTCGTCGGTGTCGGCCTGCAACTCATCATTATCCGCATTTCCGAGGGGTTGGGCAACCGCTGGCTGGTGCTCGTCAACACGTCCGCGGCCCTCGCCATGGTATATTTCGCCTGTGTTTTCAATTCTTCCGCCTTTATCGCGGATTACAATGTCGATTCGTGGCTGGCGGGCAAGGGCAGGCTGGACCTCTGTTATCTTTCCGAGCTTTCGCCCCACAACATCCCGGCCATCGACCGTGTGCTCCGGGAGGCCGACGACACGAGGGCGCAATCCGTCACCAACTGCCGCGGATACCGCCTGCCGCTTCCTGAACTGCGGCGGGAACTGGAAAACATGCGCAGCATCGGGCTTGCGAAGAATGGTCTCAGCGCTGCCGCCCCCGACATCCACCGCATGGATTTCCGGTTATGGCGTCTGAAACGGTACATTGACGCCCGCGCGGACACTCCGTCATGGTAGACAACGCATTATGTATATGTATATAATGACATCCGTGACCGAGCACGCTCACATATTCCGTTCCCGGCGCTTCGGTGTGCCGCCGGAACCAGTGCCGGTCCGGCTGGCGCCGTCATCACCGGCAAAACAAAACCATAGGTGTTCTCATGGACGATCGGACCCCCTCCGAGACTCAAGGCTCCGCTCCCTCTCCGCTTTCGCCTGCGCCGCTCGCCCGGCCTGACGGCTGTAGCCCCCTCGGAAAACTCGGCGTCATCGCCGCCGTCGTCATCATCGGCGTTCTTTTGCTGTTCCCCGGTGACGAAGCCGCCGGCGGCTTTGCCTTCGGCGTCTGGCTGCTGGTGCTCGCCGCCGCCGGGCTGGCTCTCAGGCCGATGCGGGTGGGGTCCTCCCGTCAATGGGCAGCACTTGCGGCCGTGCTTGTGCTCGGCGTGCTTCCGGTGCTGGAATCCCTCACATGGTTGTCGTTTCTGTTGTCGCTGATCG
>JAISTL010000055.1 GCA_031272615.1 Methylobacteriaceae bacterium
GACTGGTACAAGGAGCAGAGTGACAAACTGGCGGAAAAAGGGTTGAAAATCATCACCGCCAACTGGATTTACGGCGATCGCCACATCCTGACCAAGAAGCTGGTCAAGACTCCGGAAGATGTCAAGGGCCTGAAAATCCGCGTTCCCGCCAACACCATCCAGGTCAAGGGGTTTGAAGTCCTCGACGCCGCCCCGACACCCATGGCGCTCGGCGAAGTCTACACCGCCCTGCAGCAGGGAACCATTGACGGCATGGAGCACACCATCCCCAATCTGCTGGCCGGAAAATACTATGAGGTCATCAAATACGTGGCCCTCGACAGCCATATCAAGAACACCACCGTGTGGCTGACGGGCACGGAGTTCTTCAACTCCCTCACCCCCGAACAGCAGAAGCTTCTGGTTGACACCGGCAATGAAGCGGGTATCTACGACACCAAGCTTTATTTCGAAGCCGAAAAGGCTGCCAGGGAGGAACTGGAGAAACTCGGGGTGACCTTCACCGAAGTTGACCGTGAAGAGTTCAAGAAAAAAGCGGCGAAGTTCTACGAGCTTCCCGAGTTCACCAAAATCTGGTCGCCCAATCTCTATGACACCGTCAAGAAAGCCATGACGAAATAAAGTCTGAACGACCCCATTAATCCGGCCCGGAACTCTCCGGACCGGATATTTGCCTCTATTCCGGGGATGGTGAAATGAAAAACCGGTCTTTCGCCGACAAGCTGCAATCCTGGTTGCAGTTCGATATTTATATCGCCTGCGTCGCTTTCACGGTTTTGGTCACGGTGACGTTTTTCGGCGTCATCATGCGGTATTTCGTGAACAAGCCCCTCATATGGCAGGAGGAGATCCAGTTTCTCACCATCATCTGGGTGATTTTTCTCGGCGCCGGCGCGGCGTTCCGCACCGGCAACCACGTGGCCATCGAGATCATCGTCGACGCCCTGCCGAAGAAACTGAAGCGGAGCATCGAACTCATCGATTACCTCATTGTCGTCGCGGCCCTCGTCTACATCTGCTATCAGAGTTCCATCCTGGTGAAACAGATGTATGTCACGGAACGGGTCACCAATATCCTGCACGTGCCGTACTACATTGTCTGGGGCGCGGTTCCCTTCGGCTGCATCCTCAGCATCATCAATTGCACCCTTGTGACGTTCAGCAGCGGCGGAAAACCCGCTCCGCTGTCGCCCGCACCCGAACCCACCTAGCAGGAGCCCGGCACCATGGAATTCTCACCTGTCGCTCTTGCCGGAATTCTGTTGTTGATCCTTCTGTTCATGAAGGTTCCGGTATTTGCCGCGGTTATCGCCGCCACATCCGTTTATTTCGTGCTGACGCCGGGGGTGCCGCCGCGCATCATCGCCCAGCGCATCATCGCCGGGTCCGAGAGTGTCCCGATGCTGGCGATACCGTTCTTCATCTGCGCCGGCACATTCATGAACTACAGCGGCGTCACCAAAAGAGTGATGGCGTTCTGCTCGGTGCTGACTGGCCGCATGAACGGCGGTCTGGCGCAAGTGGACGTGCTGATGGCGACGCTGATGGGCGGGTTATCCGGTTCGAACCTCGCCGATGCCGCCATGCAAGCCAAGATGGTGGTGCCGGAAATGCGCCGCAAAGGCTTTTCCAATGAGTTTTCCACGGTGGTGACCGCGGTCGCCGCCCTGATCACCCCGCTGATTCCGCCCGGCATCGCCATGATCGTTTACGGCTCCATCGCCAATGTGTCCATCGGCAAGATGTTCATTGCCGGAATCGGACCGGGCATCATGCTTTGCTGCGCCATGCTGGTGCTGAACAGCTTCATCTCCAGGAAGCGCGGGTATGTGCCGCTGCGCACGACCGCCATCACCTGGACGGAGTTTTTCACGGCGCTGCGCCAGGTGTTCATCCCGTTGATGCTTCCGGTCATCATCATCGGCGGCATCCGTTTCGGCGTCTTCACCCCGACGGAAGCGGGCGCCATCGCGGTTGTCTATGCCATCGTGCTCGGCGTCATGTACCGGGAACTGACCTGGAACACCACCGTCATCGCGTTGAAGGAAAGCGTGGTGACCACGGCGGGCATCATGCTGATCATTTGCGCCGCCAACGCCTTCGCCTGGATCATGACCCGGGAGCGCATTCCCCAGACCATCACGCAAATGGTCATCTCCGTCATCGAGAACAAATATCTGTTCCTGCTGTTCGTCAACGTGTTCCTGCTGTTCGTCGGCATGTTCATCGAAGGGACGGCGGCCATGATCGTCCTGGTCCCGCTGCTGGCGCCCGTGGCCGTCGCCTTCGGCATCGATGAAATCCAGTTCGGTATCGTCGTGGTGTTCAATATGGCCGTTGGCTGCGTCACCCCGCCGATGGGAACGGTGATGTTCGTCACCTGCGGCATTACCGGATGCCCTATCAGGGATTTCATCGTGGAGGCGCTCCCCTATTATGCGCTGCTGGCCGGGTGCCTGCTGATGCTGACGCTTTTCCCGGTGTTTTCCGTCGGAATCGTCAACCTGATGTTTTGATTTTCAGCGCGAGGAGACATTATGCAACGCCTGTCCTATGAAACCCTTGCCTCGCTCGGCAAGGCGGATTACGTCCTCAGGAATGCCCCGGAACGCGTCCTGCAGTTCGGAGAGGGCAATTTCCTGCGCGGCTTTGTCGACTATTTCTTCGACATTCTCAACGAAAAGAACCTGTTCAACGGCAAGGTCGTCGTTGTCCAGCCCATCGCCGAGGGCCGCGCCGGACTGCTCAACGAGCAGGATGGTCTTTATACGGTTCACCTCACGGGCGTGGAAAACAACACGCCTGTTTCCATCCGCCGCCTGGTGAGCGTCATTTCCCGCGCCGTGAACCCCTACATCGATTTCGCCGGGTTCCTGGCCAATGCCGCCAATCCGGATTTGCGTTTCATCGTCTCCAACACCACCGAAGCGGGCATCGCCTTCGACCCGCGTTGTTCCGCCGCCGATGCACCGCCGTCATCCTTTCCGGCAAAGGTGACGCGATTGCTGATGGAGCGTTTCCGCCTGTTCGGCAAAGAGAAGGGCAAAGGCTTCATCGTGCTCTCCTGCGAGCTCATCGACAACAACGGCAAGGAATTGCTGCGCTGTGTCGAGAACTACGCCGAACTGTGGCGGCAACCGGGAGAGTTCGTCCGCTGGCTGCATGACGAAAACATCTTTTGCAACACCCTGGTGGACCGCATCATCACCGGCTACCCCCATGCAACCGCCGCGGCGCTCAACGCCGAAAACGGATACGAGGACGCCCTGCTCGATACCGGTGAGCCCTTCGCCTTCTGGGCCATCGAGGCGCCGGAACACGTGAAGGCGGAACTGCCGTTCGAACAGGCCGGGCTGCCCATCCGCATCGTTGCCGATCAATCCCCGTTCAAGAAGCGCAAGGTGCGTATCCTCAACGGTATGCAGACCGGCGTCACTCTCGCGGCCTACCTCGCCGGTTTTGATTTCGAGCGGGAATACATGCAGGATGACCTTGTCGTCGCTTTTCTCCAACGGTTCCTGCACAAGGAAATCCTCGATGTCATCAACCTGCCGGAAAGCGACACCCTGCCCTTTGCCGGGAGCTGCTTCGACCGCCTGCGCAACCCGTCCATCGACCACGCGCTGATGGATATCACCTTGAATTCCGTATCAAAATGGCGTGCCAGGGTGCTG
>JAISTL010000073.1 GCA_031272615.1 Methylobacteriaceae bacterium
TATATCGCGCCGCGCGGTCGCCGGGAGTTTCCGGCGCGACGGACATCAAGTCATCCAGTTTTTCAAAGGCTTCGATTTGCCGGGTGCGGTCAGGAGCGTCCTTGGCGAAGCGTGTCAGGGCCAGGGCCAGGGTCGGTGGATTGCAGTTTTCCTGAATGTACTCCGGGATGACGTTTTCTTCCAGGATCAGGTTGGTCAGGACAATGGACTTGGCCTTGACCAGAAACCGCAGTTGTTCTTCCAGTTTGGAGACTTTGTAGGCGACAACCATCGGTACCCGAGACAGGGCCAGTTCCAGGGTGACGGTGCCGGAGGCGGCGAGAGCCAGATGGGCCGAGCGGAAAGCGGCGAGCTTCTCCTGTTCACCGATGACGATGTTGGGGCGAACCGGCCAGTGCTGCGCCCGCTGGCGAATCTCGCCTTCGAGATGCGCCACTGCGGGAAGCACGACGTCCAGCGTGTCGCGCCCGGTTTCACGGCGCCAGTGGGATTTGAATTGGTTGACGGCCAGACCGAAGGGCTCCATCAGGCGCTGAATTTCCATCCTGCGGCTGCCGGGCAGAACAATCAACCGCAACGGGTCTTCACGAAAATCCGGGCGCTCGCCCGGTTGCGGCCGGAACTCACCGAGGCGTTCGATGAGGGGATGCCCCACATAATAACAGGGGGGCCCATCCAGCCGTTTGTGAACAGCCGGTTCAAAAGGCAGTATCGCCAGAACACTGTCGATGTAGCGCGCCATTCCCCTGGCGCGTCCGGGGCGCCAGGCCCATACGCTGGGCGATACATAGTCGATAATGGTGATATGCGGCGCCTTGGTATGGACGGCAGCCGCCACTCTATGGGTGAAATCGGGGCTGTCAATGATGACGAGAATGTCGGGGTCGGCGTCAATCACCGCCTGGGCGGTGGTGGTGATGCGCCGGAAAATGGTGGGCAGGCGCGCGATAACCGCGGAGAGCCCCATGACGGCGATATCGGACATGGGAAACAGGCTCTGCAAGCCTTCCGCTTCCATGGCCCGGCCGCCGACTCCGCCGATGACGAGGGAGGAGCCGAAGCGTTTTCTGCAGGCGCGGATCAGCTTGCCGCCCAGTTGATCGCCCGATTCCTCGCCGGCGACGAACCAGATGGAGCGCGGTGTTTTCCCGATCATGGCTCCTGCTCCGGTGTGTTGTCTTCAGGGTCGTATCCGATGAGGTAAAGGCCGAGTTTGTCAGCTTCGGCAACGGTTCGTTCCCTGTCGATGATCAATGTGAAGCCGGCGGCGACCGCCACCCCGTTAAGGCCCGCTTTGTTGGCTTTGATGACGGTTTTCGGCCCGATGGCGGGCATGTCGACACGCAGATCCTGCCCTTTCTTGGGGCCTTTGACCAACGCCCCGCGCAGGACGGGTTTGGCGAACGACAAACGCCGGTTCTGCACCACCCTCACCCGGTCGAGCATCCGGTCGGTGCCCTCGGGCCCCTCCACCGCCAGCACCCGTTCTCCGGTGAGTGCGACAGCCTGGCCGACATCATAGGGAGAGAGGGCGCGGATCAGCTCAAAACCGGTTTGAATTGCGCGCCGGTCATCCTCATTGGGGTGCCGGCGGCCGAGCACGCCGCGCGGCGCCATGATGTCCGGCATCAGTTCGTGGACTCCGACCACCGAATGCCCCCACTCCTCGAGAATGGAAACCGCGCCGCGCAGCAGGTTGTCGTCACCTTTGGATATGACGTCTTTCACGTAGCGGTAATTCCGAAACAGGGTATAGGCGCTCAACAACGCGGCGGCGTTGGGGCGGTGCACCTGCCCGACCAGAGAGACCCCCGGGGTTTCATAGCGCGTCAGCAGAGCCTTGATGGCCGGAAGATCCAGCAATGGAACAACAGCGTCGGCTTTGGCGCGCAACGCGCGGGACGCGAATTCCCGGAAGGCTATCATGCGGAAGGCGATGCCGCTTCGCTCCAGATGGTCAGCAAGCTCAAGCGGCAGCGTTCCTCCCCCGGCCAAGACAGTCAACTGGGCGGATTCGGGCGTCACCGTCAAGCGCTCTCCCCCGTACTGAGAGGCGTGAGCAGCGAGCGTTTCCCCCCTTCCTGGATGAAGGTCAGGATTTCCCGGATCGGTCCGTTGTCGGGGAAGCTTTTCGTCACCTCCTCCACACGTTCTTTCAGGGTGCCCTTGTCGGCAAACAACATGTCATAGGCGTTGCGCAAGGCGTAGATATCCTCCCGGGAAAACCCGCGGCGCTGAAGCCCGACGATGTTCAGGCCGGCCAGATGACCGCGCACGCCGATGGCCATACCGTAAGGGATGAGATCCCGCTCAATGCCGCTCATTCCACCGAGAAACGCGTGCGACCCCACCCGGGTAAACTGGATCACCGCCGAACCGCCGCCCATGATGACGAAATTACCGACGGTGACATGCCCGGCGAGCATTACATTGTTGGACAATATGACATTGTCGCCCACCCGGCAGTCGTGACCGACATGGGAGTTGGCAAGAAAGGCGCAACGGTTGCCGATAACGGTTTCCATGCCGCCGCCCTCGGTGCCCGGGCTGATGGTCACGCCCTCACGCAGGATGCACTCGGAGCCGATTGCCAGCGTTGTCTTTTCGCCCTTGAATTTGAGGTCCTGGGGTTCATGACCGATGGAAGCGAAGGGAAAGATTCGGGTGCGTGCGCCGATGGTGGTTCTGCCCGCGACGACGACATGGCTTTTCAGCTCACAGCCGTCTCCCAGGACAACCTCCGGGCCGATAACACAGAACGGGCCGATGACAACATCATTGCCGATTTGAGCCCCGGATTCGATAACAGCGGTGGGATGGACGGTCATGTTCACTCCAAAACGAGATAGGCGGATAATTCGCCTTCGGCCACGACAACGCCGTCAACCTTGGCTTCGCCCCGGTACCACCACATATTGCGGCGATTCTTGAGTTTTTTCATGTGATATTCCACAACATCGCCGGGGGTCACGGGTTTGCGGAACCTTACCTTGTCGACGGTCATGAAATAAACCTGTTTCGGTTTTTTCGCTCCGCCGGCGAGAGAAAGAACACATATGGCCCCTGCCGTCTGTGCCATGCCTTCAATGAGATACACGCCGGGAAAGACCGGAATCTCCGGGAAATGCCCGGTGAACTGCGGCTCGTTGATGGTGACGTTTTTGATGCCGACGCAGGAGTCGTCACCGTCGATATCTTTGATACGATCCACCAGTAACAGCGGGTAACGATGGGGCAGAAGTTTCAAAACGGTTGCGATGTCGGCGTAATTCAGTTCTTTGGTTTCCAGCGTCATATCTTGTATCTCGTCAGCAGAATTGGCAGAATCTTGTAAGACCTTATGTCGAAATAACGTTTGTTTTATTCACCCGTCGCCCGGCAGTCAATCATGCTGAACGGCAACGGCGTTTTGGCTCCTGCGGGCGCCCGATCAGGCCCTGTCTTTGATACCTTTTGCCCCCAGGCTTTTGACAAGAGCGAGTTCCTTGGCCCAGACACGCCACGGTTTTGCCGGGGCGCCTCCCCACTTTTCCCCGGCGGGAATATCGTTGTTCACGCCGCTGTACGCGGCAATCTGGGCGCCCGTCCCCAGCCGCAGGTGCCCGGCAATCCCGGCGCCCCCGCCGACAACGACGAAATCCTCGAGGGTTGTGGAACCGGCAATGCCGACGCAGGCGACAATCACGCAGTGCTTTCCGATACACACATTGTGGCCGATTTGCACGAGGTTGTCGATCTTCGTGCCGTCGCCGATAACGGTATCCCGGCTGGCGCCGCGGTCGATGGTGGTGTTGGCGCCGATTTCCACATCATTGTGGATGATAACCCGCCCGATTTGCGGAACTTTTTGGTGCCCCTCGGGGCCCATGGCAAAACCGAATCCGTCCTGGCCGATGCGCACGCCGGGATGAAGGATGACGTGATCCCCCATCACGCAATGGTTCACGGTCACATTGGTGCCGATGGAGCACTCCTGACCGACCACACAACCGGGGCCTACGACGGAATTGGCGGCAACGGTGGTTCCGGAACCGATGACCGCCCCGGCTCCGATGACAACCCCTGGGTCAACAGTGACCCGATCACCGATTTCCACGGTGTTGTGGATAAAAGCGCCGGGAGAAACCCCCTCATTCTGGAAAACCGGCCGGGGACGCATCGCTGAGGGATAGAGCAACGCCATCACCGCGGCGAAAACATGATAGGGCCTCCTGGTGACAATCGCCAGAGTCGTTGCTGGAACCCTGTCGGCGAAGCGGCCGGATACCAGGCAGTACCCTGCCCTGGTCGCTGCGAGTTGTTCCACGTAGGCGGGGTTGTCCATATAGGCGATGTCATCGGGACCAGCGTATTCCAGCGGGGCGACATTGGCGATCAGAGCATCCGGATCGCGTCCGTTCGGGAGTTGGCCGCCGGCGAGTTCAATGACCCGGCGAAGGGTTAACGGGCCGGTTTTGAGGAAAAAGCTGTTATGCATCAAGGTATCCTGCGTGGCCGAAAAGTCGGCGGGAGCGAATGACTAACGTATCCGGGAAAGGAGGCCCTCCTTCGAGCACGCCGGCGCGCGCTTTCCGCTGCGGGTTATACGACGTGAACGGGTTCGGTTTCAATGGGTGTTATGCACGCATTGTGTGTGCTTTTACAAAAAAACGGCCCGAAGGCCGTTTTTTGATACTCGGGGAAATCCGGTTTTCTTCTGCGACTCAGAAACCGAAACCGGAGGAGAACCGGAAGGCCTGCGTCCTGTCCTGACCGACGCGCGTTCCGTTGACGATGACGCCCTTGTCCTTGGTGAGAGCCCACGCATAGTCAAACCGTATCGGACCAAGGGGAGATTCCCACAGAAGGCTGGCGCCGACAGACGAACGGATGGTCTTCTCGTCTCGCACCAGGATGCATTCCTGCGCCGTCGTGAATGTGTTCGGTGCGCTGCCGCAAGGGGCGGTGCCGTTGATAATGCCGTTAATCTGGCCGTCCTTGTTCAGATCGAAGCTTGTCTGGCCCTCATACCCGAACAGGGTACCGGCATCGGCGAAAATCGCGCCCTTCATCCCAAGTTCCTTGGGCAAGCCGAAAACCGGGAACTGCACTTCCACCGTGCCGCCGAAATAGGTCGTACCGCCGATGGCGCTGGCCCGCGAGTCGCCGTTGGAAATATCGCGCGGCCCGATGCCGGACGGCGCAAAGCCGCGGACCAGGCTGGGACCGAGGAAATAGTGGTCGAGAATGTTGAGCTTTTCGCCGCCGAAGGCACGGATATGACCGCCCTGCAAACGAATCATTCCGACGAAATCATCATTGATTTCATGATAATAACGTACATCACCGGCAATTCTGAAATACTTGGCATCGCCACCGATGCCCGCGACCTCAGGTCTGACGTCGATATACCAGCCTGACCGCGGATTCTTCTTGTTATCCAGAGTACTGTAGTTGAATGTCACACCAGCCATGGATGTCCAGCGGTCACCCGCGGCTTCCTTGATGGCC
>JAISTL010000084.1 GCA_031272615.1 Methylobacteriaceae bacterium
CGCCGGAACGCGCTGATAGCCGGTGTCGGGCAACGGAGCGGGAGCGTACGGGCGATTTTCGTTGCGCTCCTGGGCTCTTCCCATATTTGCGCACAGAGGCAGCAAGGCCATACACTCCATGTCCTGTCGCATCGCCGGTGCGGTCATGCTCGTTATCCTGAAGGGGATGAGAATCGCTGTCACCAGGAATGCGAGCGCAAACAAGAGTATCGGCACGCCGAAATAGGCGAGGATAAACTTGGATCTGGTCATTCTGCCGTTAAAGCCGAACAGGAACTGGAGCATCTGTGCACACGAACGGGAAATGTCGGCCCCCTTGCCGGGAAGCCCGTTTACTTGCCTTGCGGCACAAAGAAAGGCCGGACTCTCCATTTGGGGATTCCGGCCATTGTGTCACAAAGGGATTAATATTGAGGAAATTATTTGTCTGAAGACCGCGCCCAGAGATTGATGTCGCCGTCCCGGGCATACTTGTCGATTTCCGCCAGTTCCTCCGCCGTAAAGGTCGGGTTTTTCAGCGCGCCGACGCAATCATCCAGTTGCTCCGGCCGGCTGGCGCCGATAAGGGCGGAGGTGACGCGCCCTTCCCGCAGCACCCAGGCAATGGCCATCTGCGCCAGACTCTGGCCGCGACGTTCGGCGATGGCATTGAGAGCGCGGATATTGTTGAGGTTTTCTTCCGAAAGGAATGCCGGACGCAGGGTTTTGCCCTGATTGGCGCGGCTGTCCGCCGGGACCCCGTTGAGATATTTGTTGGTCAGCATCCCTTGAGCCAGCGGCGTAAAGGCGATGGAGCCGACGCCCGCCTCCGCCAGGGTATCCAGCAGGCCGTCGCGGTCCACCCAGCGGTTCAGCATGGAATAGGCCGGTTGATGAATCAGCAGCGGCGTTCCGAGTTGCTTGAGGATTTTCACCGCTTCCCGGGTCCGCGCCGAATTGTAGGAGGAGATGCCGACATAGAGCGCGCGGCCGGACCGCACGGCGTAATCCAGTGCTCCCATGGTTTCTTCAAGGGGCGTTTCCGGGTCGAAACGATGGGAGTAGAAGATATCGACATAATCCAGCCCCATGCGCTTCAGGCTTTGATCCAGGCTGGAAATCAGGTATTTGCGGCTGCCGAATTCACCGTAGGGCCCGGGCCACATCAGCCAGCCGGCCTTGGTGGAAATGATCAGTTCATCGCGATGACCGGCAAAATCCTCCCGCAGGATTTGCCCGAAGGCCTTTTCGGCGGCGCCGGGAGGCGGGCCGTAGTTGTTGGCCAGGTCGAAATGGGTGATGCCGAGGTCGAAGGCCCTGTGCAGGATGTTTCTCTTGTTTTCGTGCTTGGCGTCGTCGCCGAAGTTGTGCCACAGACCGAGGGAGAGGGCGGGCAGTTTCAAACCCGACTTTCCGCACCGGTTATACTGCATGGAGTCGTAACGCGTTTTGGCTGGTTGCCAGGACATGACGGGATCCCCTTTTTGAGAGAACGGCCGGTTTCACTATAGGAAACAACGGCCAATGATGTTGAATGGGCTTCAATTTATACAGTTCTCCGCCACAACACAAGCACAATATCGTGAAAAATTTCGTATCGGAAATCCGGCGTCAGAATGCCTCGTCCTCCGCTATCGAGCCGCCGAGCACTTCGCGGATGATGTCCGGGGAAAATCCGGCGCGGGCCATCTTTGCGTAATCTTTCCGGTGCTGCTCGGGCGTATCGTCCGTTCCGGCGCCGCGGTACGGCCCCAGTTTCTTCCGCCGGGCGAAGAGCCGCGCTGCCTCCGAGTCATCGCTGTCTTCGGTGGTTTCACGAATCGTATCGCGGTCAACGCCGCCGAAGGCGAGTTTCTGGCGGATTCTCCGGGTTGAGGTTCCCCGGGCCTTGAGCGCGGAGATTTTGGTTTCGGCGAAGCTCCTGTCGTTGATCAGTCCCAGGGTGCGGCACATGTCGACGGTTTCGTCGACAAGCGCGGCATACTCATCGGCTGACGGAACCGCGGCGGCGGCCTCGCCGTCTTCGCGGGATCGGTTGCGCAGGCGTTTCTCCACCTTGTGCATCAGCACCCTGCGCAGGTTCTGCTCCGACGAGGCATAGCGCGCCAGATAGTAGACGGCGGCGCGTTTCAGCCAGTCCCCGGTGATCGACGTGCGGCGGCTCTGGCCGGTTTTGCCCGGGTTGTCGGCGGAAAATCTCGGCACGGCGTGCCCCCACGGCTGATGTGTTACGGTTCCGCCGCCGATACTACATGTCTTTTTCCGCTCAGTCCAAGCCCTTATTTTGTGCGCGGCGGCGGGAGGAACAAAAATATCCTGAACGCCGGCACATTTTATTCACTATTGTGTTCCATACACGATACGAATCAACCGCGACGCAGTTCGTCCGACGGTCGGCCGGTTTCGGCGGAACGGTCCAACCCGAGGGCTCAGCGAAGGGAAAACATATGGCGCGACCGCCTGTGCACCGATCCTCCGGACGACGCAAATCCGCTCCCAAGGGGCGGTTTGCCGGGCTGAAGAGCTTGTTTCGCCTGCCGTCTTTCAAAGCGAAGACACGGGAGCGCGCCCCGCAGCGGCGCACCGTGCAGCGCCGCGCGGCGCCGCGCGGGAAGAAGCGGTCCTTTCTCGGGTTTTTGTGGCGCTTCTCGTTGACGGGGGCGCTGGTCGGCGTCATCGGCATCGCCTGCGTCGTCGGTTATTACGCGTCGTTTCTGCCGCCCATCGACCAGATTGCCATCCCCAAACGTCCGCCGAACATTTCGATTCTCGCGTCCGACGGCACCCTG
>JAISTL010000101.1 GCA_031272615.1 Methylobacteriaceae bacterium
GCGGCTGTCGTCGTCGAGGCCGCGGCGGGCGTCGATGAGCAGGCATATGACGTCGGTGTCGACGGCGCCGGTCCAGGCGGCGTTGACCATGGCGCGGTCCAGGCGGCGTTTGGGGGTGAATATCCCCGGCGTGTCCACCAGCACGATCTGCGCCGCGCCTTCCATCGCGATGCCGCGCACAGCGGAGCGGGTCGTCTGGGCCTTGCGCGACACGATGGTGACCTTGGAGTCCACCAGGGCGTTGACCAGCGTGGATTTGCCGGAGTTCGGCGCGCCGAGCACGGCGACGAACCCGGCGGAGGTTTGGGGGTGGGAGTCTGTTTCGCTGTCTGTCATCCGTGGGTCCCTGGGGTATGGTTCGTTGCCTTGACGTCTATGGCTTTTGCCCGGCGCCGGGTTCCGCCTCAGTCCGCCTCAGTCCGCGTCGTCCGCGGGCGGTTCAGCCCCGGGCGGCGGGCGGATGCCCTCCCGCGCCAGCACGGCGGCGGCGGCGTTCTGTTCGGCCTCGCGCTTGGAGGAACCGGTGCCGTAACCGTCGGCGGCGGCGCCTGTGCGCACGCAGATTTCGAATACCGGGGCGTGGTCGGGGCCGGAGCGGCTCTTCAGCAGGTATTCCGGCGGAGGAAACCCCTGCCCCTGCGTCCATTCCTGCAGGGCGGTCTTGGCGTCCTGCAGCGGCCGGGACGGCGCGGCCAGGCGCGCCCGGAAGGTGCGGTCGACAAGCCGGCGCACGATGTCGAAGCCGCCGTCGAGATAAACGGCGCCCAACACCGATTCACAGATGTCGGCGAGAATCGTGCGGTTGCGGCTGCCGCCGGATTGCCGTTCCCCCAGGCCCAGCTTGATATAGGGCCCGACGCCCCACAGCTCGGCGATGTCGGCGCAGGTGTCCTTGCGCACCAGGTCGGCCAGCCGTTTGGAGAGCTCTCCCTCGTCGGCGTCGGGAAACTCGCGGTACAGCATTTCCGCCACCACCAGCCCCAGAACCCGGTCACCGAGAAACTCCAGCCGCTGATAACTGCCGACGGTGAGCGAGTCCGGCGCGCTGACGTGAATCAGGGCGCGGCGCAGAAGGGCGCGGTCCTGAAAGACGTATCCCAGGTTCTTCTCGAGGTTCGCCAGGTCTTTCGTCGATTTTACCAAGCACGCTCCCCGTTCATCCCGGCACGGCGGGCGCGCGTCATCAACCGGGTCCGGCGGAGCGTCGACAGATGCGGTGCGGTCACGGGCGGGCCTCCGGCGTCATTTGATTCGGTTGAAAATACGGCTCCAGCGGATGCGCGAGGGAATCTGCCAGAGCTTGCCGCCCTGCCGCTGCGGCTCGATGGAGAAAAAGAGAATTTCCGCCCGCCCTTCCAAGTTGTCGAAGGGCACAAACCCGACATCGCCGCGGGAATCCTCCGAACGGTCGCGGTTGTCCCCCATCATGAAATAGTGCCCCTCGGGCACGACGTATTCCCGGGTGTTGTCGTTCTCCCCGCGGTCCCCCAGGGCTTCGCGGATGAGGTAGGAGACGCCCTCGGGGTTGGTTTCGGTGTAATAGGAGACGCCGGAATAGGTGTACCAGCGCTGGTATTGTTCACTCCATTCCTTCTCGGGGCGCGTCTGCTTGAGTTCACGCTTGAAGGCGACGCCGTTGATGTGGATGATGCCGTTGATCATCTGCAGACGGTCGCCGGGCAGGCCGATGACGCGCTTGATGTAATCCTGATTGGTGTCGCTCGGTTTCTTGAACACCACCACGTCGCCGCGTTTCGGCTCCGAGGCCCAGACGCGGCCGGAAAACAGCGGCGGCGAAAACGGGAAGGAATGCCGGGAATAGCCGTAGGAGTACTTGGAAATGAACAGATAGTCGCCGATCAGCAGGTTGGGCTCCATGGAGGACGACGGGATGTTGAAGGGCTGAAACAGAATGGTGCGAATCACCAGGGCGATCAGGACGGCCTCGATGATGACCCGGATGAATTCAACAAATCCGCCCTTCTTTGTTGATTCTGTTGGCTTGCTTGACACCGACAATCCCTTCCAACCCCTTCCGACGATTCCGGCCGACCGGGACAGGGCCCGGCTGGCGGCCGTCACACGTCACTTCCAGTTGCATCCCTTCGCGCGAAAACCCGGAAAAACAACGAAAAACCGTCGGGGAACGCACCGATCCGGGCAGACTCGCACCGCAGTTTGCCCGCGTGGGAATCAGCCGTGCATAGCAATATTCCGCGGCAAATAAAACCGATATCTCGGTGTTTTCACTGTGTTTCGCACTTTGGTTCAGCCGGTCGCCCCGTCCGCGTCAGGTTGCCGGCAACGGCAGCGCCTCGATGATGACGAAGGCCTGGGCCAGCGGCGGGTCATCGGTCAGGGTGAGGTGCAGCACGGCGCGGCAGCCCTCCGGCGTGATGCGGGCCAGGCGGTTCAGCGCCTTGCCGGTGAGATTCAGCGTCGGGGCCCCCGAGGGAAGGTTGACCACCTCCATCTCCTTCCACGAAACCCCCCGCAAACCCGTTCCCAGGGCCTTGGAGCAGGCCTCCTTGGCGGCGAAGCGCCGGGCGTAGGAGGGCGCCCGCGCCGCCCTGCGGTCACTCAGCGCCCGTTCTCCTTCGGTGAATACCCGGCGGGTGAACCGCTCGCCGTAGCGCTGCAGCGTGTCGTCAATTCTTCGTATGTCGCAGAGGTCCGCGCCGATGCCGATGATCATGTGAGTGGTGTCCGACCCAGGTGGGTGATTTGGAGTTTCAGGTTTCAGACGACGGAGCGGCGCTGCGTTGCGGCTTGGCCCTCCGGGTCGGAAACCCTGCGTCTCGCGTTTCCGGTCCCGGCTTCATAAAACAATATTGCGAAAATCGGAAATTCTTTTGGGGCAATTTGTCCGGAAGAACCCGCCGCGGGATGAACCCCGACCTTCGGGTTTTATTCCGGACTATGAACGGGCTGTTCGGGCAGAATCTCATGCGGCTGAAATACGCGGCGAAGCCCCGGTTTCAGCGTGAAATGCTTTATATCCTCCCCCTTCCCGCTTCCTCCAACCGCGTCACCCATTCGTCGAAGTGCGGGCATTTTCGCCGGAGTGTCGGCAGGCCGATCAGAGACGTGACAGAAGGTCCGGAACGGGCCTTGCCGTATTCGGGAATGTGAGACAGGATACGTTTGGACGGCGCGGTTTCCGGGTTTTCGTCAATCAGTTCCGGAGCGAGGTCGCCGACGGTTTTGACCAGTGCCTGAATACTGCTGCCGCGACGCGGGTATTCCATCAACAGTTTTTGCGGATCCGCGAACACCAGCGCTTCAAATTCATGGAGCTGGATGTAGGGGATGAAACGCCGATCATCGATAGCATCAGCCATCTCCTGTTCAAGCATTTTCACACGCTGATAAGGGGCGGCCCCGGCATGCGCCGCCCGATAGCCCGGAAAATCGTCGGGCAGGCCGTAAAGGTCGAACATCGTCGTGAACCGGCAGTCGTTATGATCATCTTCCCTGATCCATGAGAGAATGTCGTTTTTTGCGTGAGCCCAGTTGATCAAGCCGCCCTTGTGCTTTGTGCCGGACCGCCTGTCCCTTCCGGTCAATACACGCCGGGCGTCGGTGGATATCCCGAATGTCCCGAGATGATCCCGCAACGTCGAGTGGACGAAGCCTTCCTCGGACCGGCCCTCCACGATGATGTGCAGGCGAATCACGGTTTCCCTCCCAGCACGTTCTTTTCCCAAAGGGTGGAGAGGTTGTAGCGCTCAAGCCACCCTTCCAGTCCGGCCGGGTCAAGTTTTTTGAACACCGTGCGTCTGCGGGCTTCATCGCGTTCAACCACAAGGATTTCATCAAGAGAAAACTCATCCACCAGGCGGGTGGACTGGGTGGCCACGACGATTTGGCTGAACACCGATGCCGAGCGGATCATTTCGGCGAGGTCGGCAACGGCTTCCGGGTGCAGGCCCAACTCAGGTTCATCAAGCACAATCAGTTTCGGCAGCAGAGCCTCCGGTTGCAGCAGCAGCGTCGCCAGCGCCATGAACCGCAGGGAACCGTCGGAGAGCTGGAACGCACTGAACAGATAGTCGGTTTCGGTGTTCTCCCACCAGTCGAGGGACACATAATCGTTGTTGTCCGCGAGCGGCTCCAGGGCAAAATCTCCGAACTGCGGCAGAACGTTGCGTATCCGCCGGACAATGCGGTCATAATACGCCCGGTAGTCATCACGGATTTTCAGCACCCTGA
>JAISTL010000119.1 GCA_031272615.1 Methylobacteriaceae bacterium
ACTCGATATCGAGCCAGGACCCGCGATAGGGAATGATGCGCGCCGCGAACAGCAGCTTGCCGGAGGAGTGGGTCTTGCCCTTGTCGTGGTCGAAGAACACGCCGGGGCTGCGGTGCATCTGGGAAACGATGACCCGCTCCGTGCCGTTGACGACAAAGGTGCCGTTGTTGGTCATGAGCGGGATGTCGCCCATGTAGACTTCCTGCTCCTTGATGTCCTTGACCGATTTGGCCTGGGTGTCCGGGTCGACGTCAAACACGATGAGGCGCAGCGTCACCTTGAGGGGCGCCGCGTAGGTCATGCCGCGCTGACGGCATTCGTCGACATCGTATTTCGGAGCTTCAAAGGTATACTTGACGAACTCCAGCTGGGCGGTCTCGGCGAAATCCGTGATGGGAAACACGGATTTGAACACGGCGTGAAGACCCTCGTCCGGGCGTCCGCCGTCTTCCTTTTCCGGATCGGGTTCGTCAATCATCAGAAACTGATCGTAAGACGCCTTCTGAACCTCGATGAGGTTCGGCATCTCCGTCACTTCCTTGATTTTTCCGAAATACTTTCTTACGCGCTTACGGCCAATCAGTGTATTGTCCATATGGACCTAGCTCCTCATATACGGCTCAACCAGTGTCGGAGTCCCTGTTCCGGGAACTCCCGTTGCCGGAGCATATCCGGCAGGCCTGCCCGGAGTTCACTCATCCGGGAGAAAACGGAATAGGTTAACGTGTGTGGCGGTCATGCGTCCGGCGCCCCGTTCATCAGATTGAAGGAATACGGCATGAGTACCCAACCGGTGGAAGTTCGTTTCCGGGAACATCCGAACTTCCGGTTTGCGAAGGCGCCGACACATACCACGTTTCCCGAAAGCCCCCGCAAAGAAGACTAAAACCCATCAACATCAAAATCAAACCCTGTGCGCTCCCGGCCCCATCCGCGGCCGTCGCTTCCCTCCTGCCCGACGGCAGGAGTGTTTCAGGGACAGCACAACGGTCCCGGAAAAAACTCATCCGGAACCGTTGAAAACTCAAATGACTCAACCTCGCGTGCCGGGAACCGGCCCGCGATTACTTGAGTTCAACCTTTGCACCGGCCTTCTCAAGGGTCGCCTTGATCTTCTCGGCTTCTTCCTTGCCGACGGCTTCCTTGACGGGCTTCGGCGCGCCTTCCACCAGGTCCTTGGCTTCCTTGAGCCCGAGGCCGGTGATGGCGCGAACTTCCTTGATCACTTCGATCTTCTTCTCGCCGATGGCAGCCAGAATGACATCGAATTCGGTTTTCTCCTCAACGGGAGCGGCCGGGGCCGCACCGGGAGCCGCGGCCACAGCCACGGCGGCGGCGGCGCTCACGCCCCATTTCTCTTCCAGAGCCTTCGCCAGATCGGCGGCTTCAAGAACGGTCAGGGAGGATAATTCCTCAACAAGTTTGGCGATATCTGCCATTTTTCAATTCCTCGTCAGTTCGAACATTTAATGACTGTGAAGGCCTCAGGCCGCCTCACTCTTTTCGGCATAAGCCTTGAACACCCGCGCGACCTTGGCCGCCGGCGCGGTGACGACCTGCGCGATCTTGGTCGCCGGGGCCTGCACCAGGCCGATCAGCTTCGCGCGCATTTCGTCGAGAGACGGCAGTGTGGCCAAAGCCTTCACCCCGTCTGCGTTCAAAGCCGTCGCACCCATGGCGCCGCCGAGAATCACGAGCTTGTCGTTGGTCTTGGCGAAATTGACCGCCACCTTCGGCGCCGCCACCGGATCGCTGGAATAGGCGAGCAGTGTCGGCCCCTTGAGAAGGGGCGAAATGGATGCGACTTCGGTGCCGTCGAGAGCGATTTTGGCGAGGCGGTTTTTCGCGACCTTGACCGTCGCGCCGACCTGCCCCATCTGCCTGCGCAGATTTTGCATATCGGCCACGGTAAGACCCGCATAGTGGGCCACGACCACAACACCCGTCTCTTTGAAGATGGTGTTGAGTGACGTGACGAGCTCGCTTTTTGCTGCCCTATCCACCTGGCACTCTCCAAGTAGGCGGAAAACTCCGCCGGTTGCTTACTGTCGCCGCCTGCGCTTCATGTGAAGCCCGGGCGCCGACGCTCTCGTCAGCCCTGTCCCCGGCGCTTTTGGCCACCGGGCTCGATGGTTCGAACCGACTGTTCCGGAGCCTGAAAAACTCCGGTGAATTCCAGTTCTCTCCGTCTGTGCAGGCGGTCGGAAAACCATTAAGCCGCGTCAACGGCGCCCGCAGTCTTGGACAGGACACGACCGTTTGTCTTCCCCAACGCGACTCACCATCGCCCGGACAAGCACGGCCGCCAACCGTATGAAACCACACGGATTCTTTGTTTTCCAAGGGTTCCGGCGCGGAATACGCCATGAATCCCCGGAAGATGAACGGCTCTATTAACCTGATTTGACCTCAAAGCCAAGTACATAAATGTGGATATTTGATGGCAACCGGTGAAATTCACTTTTACCGGCGTCGCTCCCGCCCCGCCGCGGGCCGTTTCGTGCACATCAGTTCACAGCTTTTCCCGTGGTGCTTCTTTATTGCCCCGTGTTTCTGTGGCATTTTCCCGGGCCCGGACCACTTTTCGGAAACCCGCCATGCCGTTTCGCACCAAAGCCGCCGTTCTGTTCATCGCCGCCGCCGTGAGCCTCTGCTCCGGCTGCCTGTCGAAGGCGCCGCGCATCTCCCTGCCCGATTTCGGCGGCCGCCACAAAACCTTCAGCGACTGGCGCGACGGTGACCTCATCTTTCAATACAGCACGCGCACCGGCCAGAGCCCGGTCATCGCCTACGCCACCAACAGCAATCTCACCCACGTCGGCATCATCAAAACCACCGCCGGCGGGCCTGTGGTGGTGGAAGCCTCGCAAACGGTGCGGGAAACACCCCTGAAGGAGTTCATCGCCCTCGGCCGCGACGGCGCCTATTCCGTCTACCGGGTGAAGGGCTTGACGCCGGAGAGCGCCGGGCGCGTGCTGAAGGCGGCGCGCGCCTATTACGGCAAACCCTATGATCTCTTCTTCCGCATGGACAACTCCGCCCTCTACTGTTCGGAACTGCCCTACAAGGCCTTCCACACCGCCGGCATCTCCCTCGGCAATCCGCAAAAATTCAGCGAGCTCAACATCCACAGCGCCCTGGTGCGCACCGTATTCAACGCCCGATGGAAGAAACACCCCGACTGCGCCCGGGTGAAATCCGCCTCCGCCTGCTGGGACATCGTGCTCAATCAGGAAATCATCTCTCCCGCCCGCATAGCCCAAGCCGGGAACGTGGTTCAGGTGTTTCCCTAAAGCATTTCCGTCGCGGGGGGATTCAACGGGAACGGAATTCGCCCCCTGTCGCGACAAAAACCCTCTGCGGGCTTACAGGTCCCTGGCTTTCTCTTTTTTGCCTGCGGGTTTTCTCCTCGTGCCCATGCCCTGTTCCATGAGGTACTCCTGGACCGCTTCCATGGCCACGCGTTGCCCAAACTCCCGCCCAACCTTCATCAGTCCCTTCTCCAACACCGGTTGCCTGGCGATCAACAACTGTCCGGCGGGGCTCTGATGCAACTCGAGGATGGCGGTCAGCTCGTCTTCAGTGAATTCCCGGGCATAAACCTGTGCCACGATCTCGGCATATTTCGGCAACTGAGTTTCAAATTTATCCGCCATTCGCGCCAGAATCTGTTCCATCTGCTGCTTGTCGATGCCTTTCCGGCCGAGAACCAACGGCTTGAGCTGCGTCACAAGCGCGGGAACCAACCGGCGCATATTGTCCGTCACCCTTGTGATCTCAACCACTTTCCGCGCCGTCGCCA
>JAISTL010000128.1 GCA_031272615.1 Methylobacteriaceae bacterium
GCGAGCCGTCGAACATCACCGCGGTAAAGCCGTAATCCATGGCTTGGCGGATGATATCGAGGTCGCCCCCGTGATCGAGCTGCACGGCGATATCGACGGAAGCTTCCGAAGCGGCGCGCACCATCATCGGCGCCATCACATGCAGAGGCGAGTGCGGCAGGCGCTTTTCGGCAATCTGCAGAATGACCGGTTCCCGGGTTTCCTCCGCCGCGCGGATAACGCCGAGCAGCATTTCCATGTTTCCGACGTTGAAGGCGCCGACCGCTTTTTCTTTCTGTTGCGCCGCACGCAACAAGGGAACGACTTGGGAAAGAGGCACGATACACTTCCTCGGGTTGTGCCGGAGACCGCCGCGAGAGGGCCTCCGGGAATGACAATCGGTTTTCCGCCGGCGGCTCAGCCCAAGCCGAGCAGCCTCGGCAGGAACGTGGCCAATATCGGACAGAACACAATCAACAGGATGACGCTTGTCATCACGCCGATATAGGGGAGCACGGCAACGGCCAGCCGTTCAACCGTCGCCCCCGTCAATCGCGCGGCGACAAACAGATTGACCCCCATGGGCGGCGTCAGGAGCCCCACCTCGTTGGCCATCACCATGACGATGCCGAAATGAATGAGATCGATGTGCAGCTGAACCAGCACCGGCACCAGCACCGGCGTGACGATGATCACCATGGCGAGGGTTTCGATGAACATGCCCAGCACATAGAGCATGGCGACGATAAGCAGGATGATCACATATTTGTTGCGGGTCAGCTCCATCAGGTAATTGGCCAGACGCACCGGCGCCTCCTCATAGGTGAGGATTTTGCCGAACAACGTTGAGGCGCCGACGATAATGGTGATGGAGCCGCACAAAATCACGCCTTCCATCAGCGAATCGTAGATGTCCTGCCAGGAGAGCGCCCGGTTGATGACCGAACCGACAAAGAGCGCCCAGACGACGGCCACGACTGAAGCTTCCACCGGAGTCGCCAGGCCGGAATAGATGGACCCCAGCACGATCACCACCGTCGCCAGGGACAAGAACGACTCCTTGCAGGTGCGCAGAAAATCCATAAACCTGAACGGGCCGATGGATTCATCCGCCTTGAAGCCGTTTTTCCGGGCGATGAAATAAGCGGCCAGCGACAGGGCCGCCGCCATGATGAAGCCGGGAATGAAGCCCGCCGCGAACATGCCGGAGATCGAGACATTGGCCATGATGGCATAGATGATCATCGGGTTCGAGGGAGGAATGAGAATGCCGATGGTGCCGCCGGAAGCGGAACAGGCGCCGGCGTAGGTGGGTGAATAACCGTTGCGCACCATGGCCGGAACCATGATGGCGCCGATGGCCGCCACGGTGCTGGTGGCCGAGCCGGTGATGGAGGCGAACACCGCGCAGGCGAGAATGGTGGTGATGCCGATGCCGCCGTAGATGCGCCCGACCAGCGTGCGGACCACATTGATGATCTGCTCGGTGATGTTGCCGCGCTCCATCAATGCCCCGGCGACGATGAAGCAGGGAATGGCGAGCAGCGGAAAGATGTTCATCCCGTCGTAAAACGAGGACTGGATCACCGCCAGCGGCAGGATATCGCTGGTTGCCAGCGACAGCGTCGCGGCAATGGCCAGGGCCGCGTAAATCGGCAGACCCAGAAGGAACAGAACGGTCATGGAGACCAGGAGAACCGCGAGAACACTCATGACTTGGCCCCTTCTTCGGTTCCGAGCCCCATTTCAGTTTCCAGGGCCACCAGGGTGTTGAGTGTGCCGTTCTTCCAATGGAGATAATAGCTCTCGAGGATGCGCCAGTTCATCAGCGCCGCGCCCAGCGGAATGACCGCTTCGACAAAGGCCACATTGATATGGAGGGTGGCGGAGTATTCCCCGTATTGCATGGTGCGGACGACGATCCCGTAGCACAGCCACGCCAGAAAAAGATTGAAGGCAAACAGGATGGCGTCCGCGATCATGCGGAAAATCAGGCGGATGTGCACCGGAAAGAACATGAACTGCGCCGTCACGCGCACATGGGTGAGTTTTTGCGCGCCGACGGCGGTTCCGAGGTAGACCGCGGAAATGAAGCAAAACCGGCTGACCTCCTCCGCCCAGGCGACGGCGCCGCCGGTGAGAACCCGCACGGCCACCTGCGCCGTCAGACAGATGATCATGACGGCAATCAGCGCAACGCAGACATTGGCCTCGAAATTTTGATAGATTTTTTTAAGTATGGACATGATCGGCGCTCCAGCGAACACTCATGCATTGGAAACAGCTGCGGCAAAGAGGCAATTCCGTCATCCGCCGCCGGAAAACAGCGTCACTCCGCGTGTGATGCCACCCGGAGCGGCGGAGAAGAAGACGTTTCCCCGCCGGCTGTTGAGTATTCAAGATTGGAGCGAATTCCGGTCACATCGGCTGAAATCCGGCGTTGAAACCCGCTCCGGAATCTTTTGTTTGTCGCGTTTTCCCGTCGGAAAACGCTCCAACGGCCGATTACTTCTTCGGCATGGCCGCGATGATGGCCAGAGCCTTCTCGGAGAGGGACTTCATCTCGGGCGTGTTCACGAATTCCGGCCACACGCCGCGGGCTTTTTCCTTCCAGCGCTCTTCTTCCTGCGGATCGAGAATGGTGACTTCCATGCCGTGCTCAAGGGTGAGCTTCTTGCTGTCGGATTCCTCCTTTTCAGCATTGGCCCATTCTTCGTTCTGAGCGGTGATGACCGCCTTTTCCACCAGCGCCTTGGTGTCGGCGTCCAGCTTCTGATACCAAGAGTCGCTGACCAGAACCGAACCGATCCACAGCATGTAGTGGATTTCGGTCATATACTTCTGAACTTCCCAGAACTTGTTGTCACGGTTGGTGACGTACATGTTCTCCTGACCGTCCACCACGCCCTGCTGCAAGGCGTTGAACACTTCCGACCAGGCCATGGGATGGGGCTCGATACCCCAGGCGCGGAACGCCGCCAGCTGCATGGCTGTGGGGGAGACGCGGATTTTCAGGCCCTGAAGGTCTTCCAGCTTGGTGATGGGTTTCTTGGAGTTGGTGATGGAACGCCAGCCGCCGATCATCCAGCCCAGCGGTCGGGCGCCGGATTCCTTGGCGACGTCATCGGCCAGTTCCTTGCGGAAATCCTGATCGGAGAGAACGGCATAGGCCTGTTCCATATTGGTGAACAGATAGGGCAGGCACAGCACATTGGCCGTCGGCGCGTTGGGCGTCAGGTTGCCGGTGAACAGCGTGGCGATGTGCAGTTCCTCGTTGCGCAGCTGCTTGACGTTGGCCGCCTCGTCGCCCATGGTCCCGCCCAAGTAGACTTTGACGGTGATGGCGCCGTTGGACTCTTTCTCGACGATGTCCTTGAACCGGTTCAGCAGAACGCCGTGGTTGCTGCCCGGCGTGTTGGCGGACGCCGCCATGATGGTTTGTGTTTTATAGGTCTGGGCGCTTCCCTCGCCCGGGATCAGCATGGTGCCGGCGAGAAGGGCCGCGACAAACACGGACAATTTGTTCATGAAATCAGTCTCCCTATGGATGGTGAGCCGCCGGCCGCAAAGCCGGTTGCCTTGGTATGATCCCGCTGGAAGAGGTTTTGAACACTCCCCGCGGGGGGTTGGACGGCCGCTTCACGGAAACACCCTGATGGAAGAAGCCGCAGATTGGTCAATTTGTTATCATGTGTTGACGATATTTGAGCATATCTCTCTGTATGAGTCAAGCTGTAATTCTAACCTCTCCGGCGTGATATTTTCAAAACGATAGTCGATTCCTGACGTTTTTTCAATGGGTTATCCGTCAACTGCTGCATAAATCACCCCAAAAAACACCCTGCAACAAAAAAGATGTCAAATATATGTTGACTCTGCGCGGGTTCTAATATTACAAACATTGTTGATAAAATGTGACAACCTATTCCAGAGTTTATGGCCATGTTGCCGCGAACATGACCACATTTCGCGGCAAAAGCCTGTTTCGAGCATCTGTTATGAATTGTGTTTTCCCGCGACTCGGTCAAAACCGCATCGACGAGACGATGGGTCGAAAGCCGGGAGCAAATCGGGCGTACATGGAGCCGCTTTGTCGCCTGAGCGCGTCGAAGCCAAAGGCTTGAAGCATAACGCCCGGCAGCGGCGCACGCCTGCTCTTAACGCGGCCCGGCGAAAGGAACGCCCGCTTTCGCGGCGTATGGTTCAGGGAGGATAAAGATAAAATGGTTTCAAAATTGTTGTGCCCGTCACGTGCACCGGATTCCCGGGGTCTCATTCAACGCGTCACCCCGCAAAGTGCCGGATGGCGTTATGTCGGGTTTGAGGTGTATCAGCTGACGGCGGGGCAAACACTCGCTGAAAAGACCGGCGACACTGAGGTCTGCTTGGTCTTCATCGGCGGCAAAGGTTCTGTCAAAACTGATGACGCCCGGTTTGACGATGTGGGGGCGCGGCTGTCGCCATTCGAGAGAACACCGCCCTACTCTGTTTACATTCCTGCCAAAAACAGCTTCGAGGTGACCGCAGCCACTGATTTGGAACTGGCTGTCTGCAAGGCGCCCGGAAAGGGGCTTCATCCATCCCGGTTGATACCCCCTGACCAGGTCATGGTCGAAAACCGCGG
This sequence comes from Methylobacteriaceae bacterium, assembly GCA_031272615.1. Classification (GTDB taxonomy): domain Bacteria; phylum Pseudomonadota; class Alphaproteobacteria; order Rhizobiales; family Beijerinckiaceae; genus Hohaiivirga. Next base: position 4,604 of record JAISTL010000128.1, read on the forward strand.
CAAGGGCCAAAACTCCCGGTATGTCCAGACAATTCTTTCCGACGACAGCGTCGCCGAGAGTCTGCTGGTGGTTGAGGTGTTCACCGATCAGGGCAATACCAGTTCCTGGCCCAGCCACAAGCATGACCAGGACAATCCACCGACGGAAACGTATCTTGAAGAGACCTATTACCATCGGTTCAACCCGCCCCAGGGCTTCTGTTTCCAGCGCGTGTACACCGACGACCGTTCCCTCGACGAAAGCATGGCGGTTTACGATCGGGACGTGGTGTTGGTGCCCCGCGGGTACCACCCCGTGGCGACCGTCGCCGGTTATGACAACTACTATCTCAATGTGATGGCCGGCCCCACGAAGCGCTGGATCTTCACATGGGAAAAGGACCACGCTTGGATCAACTCGGAACAATACCGTTGATACCGGGCTGCGCGCCAACCCCCGGGCGACTCCGGCCTGCACGATGTGTGACGTGCAGACGGATTCCGCTCCAACCGGAATACGGCCCCGGTCCGGGTCGTATCCACCATACCATCCATACTCAACCAGAAGGAGAAAACCATGAATAGAACCACTCTCATCGCCGTTCTGACCGCGGCGTGCGTTTCGGTCGCAGCCGCGCCGGCCTACGCCCAAAAAACCTTGAAGCTGGCTCACGACCTGGAGCCTTCGCACACCGTTGCCATCACCTTTGAGAATATGGCCCAGGACCTTGAAAAGATCTCCGGCGGCAAGCTGAAAATGCGCGTCTACCCGAGCTCCCAGATGGGCAGCGCCAGAGAAACCCTGGAACTGCTGTTGAACGGCGGCCTCGACATGACCAAAGGGTCCAGCAATCTGGACGCGTTCGCGCCGGTTTACTCCGTTTGGAGCCTGCCCTATCTGTTCCGTGACAAGGAACATGCCGACGCGGTGGTCTACGGCCCCGTCGGCCGTGAAATCATGGCCTCCACCAAGGACAAGGGGTTCATCGCCCTCGCCGCCTATGACACCGGCACCCGCAGCCTCTTCACCAAGAAGCCCATCACCACGCCTGAAGACCTCAAAGGTTTGAAAATCCGCGTCCAGCCGTCGCCGACCAGCCTCAAGATGATTGAGCTGATGGGTGGTTCGCCGACACCGATCAACTTCGGCGAAGTCTATACCGCTCTGCAGCAGGGCGTGATCGACGGGGCCGAGAACAACATCCCGACGTGGGTGCAGACCCGGGTGATTGAAGTCGCGAACGTCTACACGGAAAACGAACACACCATGGTGCCCGATTTCCTCATCGTTTCCAGCAAAATCTGGGACACTTTGACTCCCGAGGAGCAGGGCTGGCTGAAACAGGCGGCTGAAAACTCGGAAACCTTCGAAAGGGAGCTCTGGGCCAAGGTGATGACGGAAGCCCGCGAGCAATCCAAAGCCCTGGGCGGCACCATTGTTCCCGCCGACAAGGCGGCCTTTGTCAAGGCGGTTCAGCCCCTGCTCGACGAATACGCCAAGGATCCGGCCAACAAGGCTCTTCTTGACAAGATTCAGGCGGTCGGCAAATAAATTCGCCGCTGCTTGCCGGTTTTACCGCCGGCAACGCTTCATTGTCACCGACGACAGCATGGAAAGGGCAAAACCCTTTCCATGTATCATGGAGTGAAAACATGAAGAACAACACTCTCAACTCTTTGAAAAAACCGGTCGATGCGGTGCTGGCCGCAGTCATTTGCGCTCTGATGGTCGCCCTGGTCGTGTGCGTCGTCTGGCAGGTATACAGCCGATACGTCATTGCCAAACCCAGCACCCTCACCGATGAAATCGCCCGCTTTCTTTTGATATGGCTGGCGTTGCTCGGCGCATCCTATGTCGTCGGCCAGCAAAAGCACCTGACTGTGGATATCTTTGCCGCCGGTCTGAGCGGATCCCGGAAAGACATGGTCAATATTTCAATCAATCTCATGATCCTGGTCTTTTGTGCCGGCGTCATCCTGTTCGGCGGAATTCTCCTGGTCAGGAATGTCATGTCTTCCTATCAGGTCGCGCCTGCCTTGCGAATTCCAATGGGTTACATTTATTTCGTTCTGCCGCTGAGCGGATTCATCATGTCCTGCTACAGCCTGTTGTTTATCGCCGACGACATATTGTCAATCAAATCACATAAGCTTTCTGAATGAATTGAAGGAGGACCGTCATGGAATGGGAAGTCTGCGCCGTTATGTTCGGTACTTTCTTTGTTTTGATTTTTTACGGAGTTCCGATTTCCTTCGCCATCGGCATTTGCACCATTTCCTCGATGTGCCTGATGTTTCCGATGCAAACCGCGATTTCCATCGTCGCGCAGCGCCTGGCCACAGGATTGGACAATTTCGCCCTGCTGGCCATTCCGTTTTTCATTCTGGCGGGAACCCTGATGAATCACGGCGGCATCGCCATCCGGCTGGTTAACTTCGCCAAAGTGTTTGTCGGCCGGGTCCCCGGGTCTCTCTGTCATGTCAATGTCATC
>JAISTL010000268.1 GCA_031272615.1 Methylobacteriaceae bacterium
ACTTCAGAGGAATCAGACATTTCATTCCCTCCCGGATTGAACATTCCCTGCGGGGGCGGGATCCCGGATCAACCGGGTTCCCGCGCCATCGGGCCGAAGGCTCACTTCTCGTTCTTCACCCGGTCGATCTCCGCCATGAGACTCTTGAAGAGTTCCGGATTGATTTCATTTCCGGCTTTTTCAATAGCGGGCCAGGCCTTTTTCAGCATCTCGGCAAGCACTTCCGGAGAAATCTCATTGATTTCCGTCGTACCATTTTTCCTGATTTCTTCAAGGGACTGGCGATCGGATTCCGCAACAGCGGAGCGCATATGATCGCGGGCAATATTGGCGCCTTCCCTCAAGGCCTGTTGCTCTTCCGCAGTGAGCGAATCGTAAAACTGTTTGCTGGCAACCATGGCAATGCGCTCGGAAGCATGGTTGGTAAGAGTGAGATATTTCTGGACTTCATAAAACTTGGCGGTGGTGATGTTTCCAAGCGGATTCTCTTCGCCGTCAATCACTCCCTGCTGCAGAGCCGAAAACACTTCGCTGAACGCCATGGAGACGGGGTTTGCCCCGAGTTCGCGAAACACCGCCAAATGCACGGGATTGGGCTGCAGCCTGATCTTCAAACCGGCGAAATCGTCCACCGACTTGATGGGGCGAACGTTATTGGTTGTCTGGCGGAACCCGAAATCACCATAGGCAAGGCCGACATAACCGATACGCTCGAGACGCGACAGCAAATCCTGCCCCCAAGGGCCATCGGCGATCTTCTGAGCCGTTTCGGCATCAGGGAAAACCAACGGCAAGGCAAACAGGGAAAACTCTTTGACAAAGTTGCCGAGACCAGCCGGCGTGTTGGTGCCGAGCTGGACGGTCCCGTATTTCATGGCTTCCATGACTTCCTTGTTGGAACCGAGCTGACCGGAATGGTACACCTCGATAATCAGGCTGCCGTTGGTCTTTTCCTTTACATAGTCAGCCATTTTTGTCATGGCGACATGCTCGTAGTGAACCGGTGCAAGTTCATGTCCCATCTTGGCGATTTTCGGCGCGGCCATTGTGCTTCCTGACACGAGACACAGTGCGGCCGCTGAGGCGACGATCTTTTTCATGGTAGCTTCTCCTTGGTCAATATGCAGGATATTTGAGACAAATGGGATGGAGGGTGACTGATCCTGCGGTTAAAAGTGCCCGAAATCCTTGAAAACTTTATCAATCGTGACGCCCGCCGCCAGAGCCTTGCGCATTCCGGCTTCCTTGTCGCGCTTCTCCACGGCGAGTTTCAGGGTTTCAGACAGAATTTCCTTGGGAACGACAACGACGCCGTCCTCGTCGCCGAAAATGTAGTCACCTGGTCGGATGCTGACATCCTCGACGCGAATCGGCACCTGCCAGCATTTCACCGACCAGCGGCCGGTGGAACCTGCGGGCGAGCGAAATCGTGCAAATACGGGGAACCCGTATTCCAACAGCTTGGCCACGTCCCGCGTACCACCGTCGACAACGGCGCCGATGCACCCGTTGTTGCGCGCCGCCAGCGCGGTGATTTCCCCCCAGTGGGCGGAATCCCGGCTGTCGGCAGCCGACATTACAGCGACGCTGCCCTCGGGAATTTGGCGCAGCATCTCAACCCGGATGCTGTTATCGTTTTCCGAATCGTCGACGGCCATTCGTCCGAGGACCGTAAAGGCCGGCCCGAACAGCTTTGTTCCCAAAACCAGTGATTGAATTTCCCACGGCAAAATCTGATGTCTGTAGCCCATGGCGTCCATGACGTCACACACCAGCGCCGTCTGGAGACCAAGCCACTCCGAGCGGGTTCCCTCATCCATTGTGCGGTCCTTTTGTATTTTGTGGCGAGACGTAAATTGTGAAAGTGGTTGTTTATTCTGTGTTTTCGTCCGGATATATCATCAGCATAGCATCACTATATTGATGATATATCATCAATATTTTATTGATTATCATTGACAAAAATCTCTGTCAATAACTTATTCCTTGTATGGTAGGGAAAATCGCGCGCCGAACGCATGTTTACAGTCCGGAAAAGGGATTGCTGCGCTTTGATAGGAGCGGTGTTATCCACAAGGGCGCGACACTCCGCTGACCCCCGGACTCGCTGAACCGCGGCGATCGGCATTTGAACGACAGCCGGAGCGTGTTTCCGGTTGACCGGAACCACGGCAACCAGCCGGGAATAAGGCTCACAAAAAGCCCGCCCGCCGCATCTCGTAGAGCGCGACGGCCGAGGACGCAGCGACGTTGAGTGAATCGACCCCTTCGCGCATCGGAATGCGCACCGTTTCGACGGCGGTGAGAACCTCCCGCGGCAGCCCTGGCCCCTCGCTGCCGAAAAGCAGCGCCACCCGGCCGCGGCCGGTCAATGTCGCCAGGCTCCGGCGACCGGAAGGGCTCAGGGCATACACCTCGAAACCGGCGCCCTGAAACGCGGTTATCATCTCTCCGGCGGTTCCGCCGTGGCTGAACGGCACCTTGAGCACGCCGCCCGCCGACACTCTCAACGCCTTGCGGTAATAGGGACTGCAACAGGTGTGGTCGAGAACCGCCGCCGCGCAGCCGAAGGCCGCCGCGTTGCGGAACAACCCGCCGACATTGTCATGGTTGGTCATGCCGACAAGGCCGATGGCCAGCGCCTCCCCCTCCACATCGGCAAGAAGCGCCGCAACCGGGACAGGTTCCTGTGTGCGGCCGAGCCCGAGAATGCCCCGGTGCAGCGGAAACCCGGCGATATCGTTGACCACCTCCGGCGGCGCCAGATAAACCGGAACCGTCTCGGCCACCGCCGCGGGAATCTCCCGCAAAAACGCTTGCTGGCGTTCACTCACCAGCATGGCTTCGGTGGCGTGGGACGAGTGCAGCAACGCCTGCAGCACCACCCGCCCTTCGGCGATGAACCGCCCCTGCCGGCCGACGACATCACGCTCCTTCAGGCAGCGGAACGGTTCGACGCGCGGGTCGGCAGCGGAAACAACGGGGATGAACGGCATGGGGAACTCATGATTCATCTTGTGCGGGGGAATCATGGTGCCGGTTGTCTGACTCGAACAGACGACCTATCGCTTACAAGGCGATTGCTCTACCAACTGAGCTAAACCGGCTGAATTCTCACGTTTCGCCTACCAGCATCCGGAAAAAAGCGCAAGGGAAAAGTAGCGTTATCGTTACCGGCGCTTCACGTGGCGTTCAACCGCCGCGTCACCGCATAAAGGGCGATGGCGGCGGCATTGGAGACATTGAGGCTCTTGATGACGCCCGGCATGTCAAGCCGCGCCAGCGTGTCGCAACACTCGCGCGTGCGCTGGCGCAGCCCCTTGCCCTCGGCGCCGAGCACCAGCACCAGCGGCGTGCGCACCGCAATGTCGCCAAGCTCGCCGCTGCCCGACGAATCGAGGCCGACCCGCAGGAACCCCCGCTTTCCCAGGGTTGTCAGCGCATCGCCGAGATTGCGCACCGCCACCAGCGGCACATGCTCCAGGCCGCCCGACGCCGCCTTGGCCAGCACGCCCGTCGCCGCCGGGCTATGCCGCAGAGTGGTGAGCAGCGCGTCGACCTTGAACGCCGCCGCCGTGCGCACGATGGCCCCGACATTGTGCGGGTCGGTAATCTGGTCCAGCGCCACGACAACGGCGTTGTCCGCGAGGGTTTCCAGCGTCAGCGCCGGGAGCGGTTCCGCCTCCAGGTAAAACCCCTGGTGCACGGCGTCGGGCTCCAACAGGTTGCTGATGACCTTCGGGTCCACCACCTCGACGGGAGCACGCACGTCCGCGAATTCTTCCCTGAGACGCCGTTCGGCGTTCTCGCTCAGCAGCAGCCGGGTGACCGTCCGGGCCGGATTGGCCAGGGCTTCCCGTACCGGGTGCCAGCCGTACAGGACAACAACGTCGTCCCCGATGTCTTCGCGCCGCCTGGAAGGGGCCACGAGCCCGGTTCCCCGGCGGCTCTTCGCCGGGCCTTTGC
>JAISTL010000309.1 GCA_031272615.1 Methylobacteriaceae bacterium
TCGAGAGCGGAAAGACCCGCACCTGCTCGCCGGGCGCTACCCGTGCGTTATAAAGCTTCCACACTTCCGGCCGTTGATTTTTGGGTTCCCACTGGCCGAATTCGTCGCGGAAGGAGAAAATGCGCTCCTTGGCTCTCGCCTTTTCCTCGTCCCGGCGCGCACCGCCGAGCAGAGCGTCAAAGCCGTGCTTCTCCACCGTTTCCAGCAATGTCACCGACTGCGCGGCGTTGCGGGATTCCAGCGGATGGCGCAGCACGACGGTTTTCCGGCGGATGGAGTCCTCCACCAACCCTTCCACCAGTTGCAGATGAAAGCGCTTCACCACGTTGTCGCGAAAGGCGATGACTTCGGGGAAATTGTGCCCGGTATTGATGTGCACCACCGGCATGGGCAGGGCGACATCCCGTCCGGCCACGGCAAAGGCCTTGCGCGCCAGATGCAACACTACCATGGAATCCTTGCCGCCGGAAAACAGAAGGCCCGGTTTGGCGCATTGGGCGGCCACTTCCCGGATGATGTGGATGGCTTCCGCTTCGAGCCTGTCCAGAGTGCGGCGCTCCTCCGGGGGTTCGGTAAAGGCAAAAGACCTTTCGGGCATTTCGAAGTCTCCTGATCCGTCAATCGGCCGGTGCGGGCGGCACGTGCAGCCCGCACTCTCTCCTGTTCGATTGCTCCCACCACCAGCGCCCGGACCGGATGTCTTCGCCGGCTTTCACCGCGATGGTGCAGGGTTCACAGCCGATGCTGGGATAACCCTTGTGGTACAAGGTGTTGACCGGGACGTTTCGGGTTTTCGCCGCGGCCCACACTTCCGCTTCCGACCAATCGGCCAGCGGGTTGTATTTCCGGATGTTCCGCGCCCGATCATCTTCAACGAGCGGCAGGGCGATACGTGTCGACGCCTGTTGCCGCCGCTGCCCGGTTATCCACGCGTCGGCGCCCTGAAGCGCGCGATTCAACGGCTCGACCTTGCGGAGAGCGCAGCAGCCGTGGCGCAACTCCAGGCTGTCATAGAAGGCGTGAACCCCGTTGGCGGTCACATAGGCAGCAACCTTTTCCCGGTCGGGTTCATAGACCGTCATGAGTCCGGGATAACGCCCGGCGCTTTCCTCCAGCAGTTCCCGGGTTTCCCGATGCAACAGGCCGGTTTCCAGCGTGAACACCGAAAGAGTTTCCCTTGCGCGCCCCAGGTCGTTGAAGATGATATCGGTCAGAAGCATGTCTTCCACCGAGAGACTGGAGGCCAACCTGGCGTCGCGATGATTTCGGGCAACGGCGATGAGACGCGATGTCAAGACGTCGAGTTTCCGTTCAATCTCAGCTGGTGCGCCCGGGTATTCCGGTGGACGCCATAATGCGGGAAGGTCGATCATTGTCCTGTCGTCCGGTTTGAGCGGGGAACCGTCACACTTCGTTGGCGGCGGAATCATATTCAAAAAGACGCAGCTCCGAAGGGACAAGGCGGACGATTTTCCCGGCGTGAAGCTGTTGTTCATCGATGGTTTCCTTCAGTACTTCCACGTTGAAGAACTCGCCTTCGGTGGCGCGGATGCCCTTGAGTTCGATGTGTGCGGTCAACCCGAAATTGATGATACGGTCGATTTGAGCCGGAAAACCGCCGATACCCTGTTCATCGGGCAGAACACGTATTTCGTGGGGGCGGGCGAAGGCCAGCACATTGCCGCCGCGTTCGGCGGCGCTGCTGCCGTTGACCCGCGACGGCAGCACCACTTCTCCCACCGTGACGCCGTTGCGGCCGACCCTGCCGCGGAACAGGTTGACCGAACCGATGAAGTTGTAGACAAAGCTGGTTGCCGGATTCTTGTAGACCTCGTCGGGTGTGCCGCGCTGCTCCACCCGCCCTTTGTTCATCAGAACAACTTCGTCGGCGACTTCCAGCGCTTCTTCCTGGTCATGGGTGACGAAGACGGAGGTGATGTGCAGGTCATCGTGAAGTTTGCGCAGCCAGCGGCGTAATTCCTTGCGCACTTTCGCGTCCAGCGCGCCGAACGGTTCATCCAGCAGCAGCACCCTGGGCTCTACCGCCAGCGCCCGGGCAAGGGCGATACGCTGGCGTTGACCGCCGGAAAGCTGAGACGGAAACCGGTCAGCGACCCAACCCAACTGCACCAGCTCCAGCAGCGAGGTCACCCTGTCTTTTATCGCCGCCTCGGAAGGCCTGATCCTGCGCGGTTTCATGCGCAAACCGAAGGCCACGTTGTCGTAAACCGTCATGTGATGGAACAGGGCGTAATGCTGAAAAACAAACCCCACCTGCCGATCCCGCGCGTGAACGCGGGAGGCGTCATGGTCTTCGAGGACAATCCGGCCGCTGTCGGGCTGCTCGAGGCCGGCGATGATGCGCAACAGCGTGGTTTTTCCGCAACCGGAGGGGCCGAGAAGTGAAACCAGCTTTCCGGTTGGAAATTCAAGGCTCACATCGTCAACAGCGACGAAATCCCCGAAGGTTTTTGTGATATGGATCGCTTGAATGCTCATGACAATCACCTGACGCGAAGGGAAGGGGAACGGAATTCAATCCAGTTTTTGGCAACCAGTGTCACCAGCGCCAGAATGGCCAGAAGCGACCCCACGGCGAAGGCGGCGGAAAACTGGTACTCGTTGTAGAGAACCTCCACATGAAGGGGCAGGGTGTTGGTTTCGCCGCGGATGTGGCCGGACACCACGGAAACGGCGCCGAATTCCCCCATGGCGCGGGCGTTGCACAGAATAACCGCGTAGAGCACTCCCCATTTGATGTTGGGAAGCGTGATTCTCCAGAACACTGAAAACCCCCCGGCGCCCAGAATCACCGCCGCCTCTTCCTCGTCGTTGCCGAGCGACTGCATCAGCGGGATGAGCTCGCGCGCCACAAAGGGAAAGGTGACGAACACGGTGGCCAGAATGATGCCCGGTAACGCGAACACGATTTTGATGTTGTGAGCGCCGAGCCACGGCCCCAACCAGCCCTGGGCGCCGAAAATCAGGATATAGATGAGCCCGGCCACCACCGGAGAGACGGAAAACGGCAGATCGATGAGCGTCACCAGAACGCGCTTGCCGCGGAATTCAAATTTGGTGATGGCCCAGGCCGCCACGACGCCGAAAACCAGATTGAGAGGAACGGCGACGGCCGCGGTCAGCACCGTAAGACCGATGGCCGAGAGGGCGTCGGGTTCACGGATGGCGGCGATATAGACATCCACTCCGCGCCGGAAGGCCTCAAGGAAAATCACGATGAGCGGCGTCAGCAGAAAAAAGGTGAAAAACAGCGCTGAGAAGGCAATCAGCGCCCATCTGGAAACCGTTTCGCCGATTTCGGCCTTTTCGCGGGCCGCTTCGAGAGGATGCACGGAACCGCCGGGAACGGGAGGAGCAACCACCAGGCTCATCATATCCTCCCGTAACGGCGGGCAACCACGTGTTGCACGGTATTGACGGAAAGAAGAATGACAAAGGAGATGGCCAGCATCGACACCGCGACGGCGGAAGCCCCCGGGTAATCGAACTGCTCCAGTTTGGTGATGATCATCAGCGGCGTGATTTCAGACACCATGGGGATATTGCCGGCGATAAAGATCACCGAGCCGTATTCCCCTACCGCCCGGGCGAAAGCCAGGGAAAAGCCGGTGAGAAGCGCCGGAATCAGCGGCGGGAACAGAACGTGGCGAAAGGTCTGCCAGCGACCGGCGCCCAGCGAACCGGCCGCTTCCTCCTGGGTGCTGTCGATCTCCTGCAGAACCGGCTGCACGGTGCGGACAATGAACGGCAGACCGATGAAGATCAGCGCGACAAGAATGCCGGCGGGGCGGTAGGCGATTTCAATGCCGAACACGTGATAAAAAAACCAGCCGAACCAGTTGTTCTTTTCATAGATTGTGCACAGGGCAATGCCCGCGACGGCGGTGGGCATGGCGAAGGGAAGATCGATCAGCGCGTCGATGAAGCGGCGGCCGGGGAAACGATAGCGCACCAGGCACCAGGCGACAATCAACCCGGATATCAGGTTGATGCCGGCGGCCGCCATCGCCGTGAAAAACGACAGGCGATATGACGCCATCACCCGCGGGGAGGTGACGGTGGCCCAGAACTCGGGCGAGATGAGGGAGGGCGATTTGAAAAAGATTGTCGAGAGCGGCAACAGAACGATCAGCGACATATAAAACAGAGTATATCCCAAAGTCAGCCCGAAGCCGGGAATCACGGACTTGTCGCGCACTTCTCTCACGCCCTTTGATAATAAAAACGGGGTCGCTCCCGTTTTTCAGTGACAACAAACCATCAGTCTCCCCGAACGGTCGACGTTCAGGCAGATTGGGTAAAACCGGATTTTCAAGGGCACACGCTAAACTACCCAATATCACGTGTTTTGTAAACCGGAAATTTGTTTTTTATGCAAAA
>JAISTL010000020.1 GCA_031272615.1 Methylobacteriaceae bacterium
TGACCGCCTTCAGTGCCAAGCGCACCATAGCCTGGGCGAGACCGGAATACACCTGGCCGGAGCGTGCCAGGGGCAGAATGCCCGACAGCACCCGGGCGCCGGTAAGGAAACTCAACTGCCGCGCCACATCGCGCATCCCGTCGAGAAACGCCTCAAAATACGCCGGCGTCCCAATCATGTTGCCGGTGACCAGTTCAATGGTTTCCTCCTCGAGCACCGGTTCGGCGAAGGTCGGGTCAATGACCATATCCAACACGTGCGGCGCCTGGGCGACCATTTCCGTCAGGCGCGGCGCCGAACCGAGCAGATCGGCGAACAGAACCCGCAGTTTTTCGTGGGCTTGAAGAATGGTCAACAATTCCACCGCCGCCGGCATACGGGCAAAGGCGCCGTCCAAAGCCCCGAGCGCCGCGTCCGGGTCAGCGGACCCGCCCAGCGCCCGCAGCAGCAACGGGATGATTTCGGTCAAAACCTCCCGGGCGCGGGCGCTGATCAACGCCGGACGACGCCCGAAATGCCAGCCGCTCACGGTTTCCCACGCCTTCTCCGCTTCGCGGAACCCCAGATTTCTCAGTGTGACAAGCGTTTCCGGGTCGGGGCTGCCACCGACGAACACAAGATCGCCCTCCTGCACCGAGAGTTCCCCGGCATCCTCGAACAGCAGGGCGTAATGATGACAGACATTCTGGGCGTGGCGGGTGAAGAGGCGGGCGAAGGCGGCCAGTGACGCAAAACCGCAGAAGCGGGCGAAACGCTCCAACAATACGGAATCCGAAGGCAGGCGCTGGGTCTGTTCGTCAGCAACCATCTGCAGGCGGTGTTCGACGGTGCGGAAGAACCGGTAGGCGTCGGAAAGCTCCCCGCGCGCCTTGCCGCTGATCCAGCCCTCCTGCTCCAACTGCGGCAGCATGTCCAAAGTGCGGCTTCCGCGCAGCCGCGGGCACCGCCCGCCGAAGACCAGCTGTTGGGTTTGCACGAAAAACTCGATTTCCCGGATGCCGCCGCGGCCGAGTTTGACATCGTGTCCGGGAACGACAATTTCATCGTAGCCGCGGACGGCGTGAATCTGGCGCTTCATGGCGTGGATGTCGGCAATAGAGGCGAAATCGAAATACCGCCGCCAGATGAACGGCCGCAATTCCTCGAGAAGGCGTTCGCCGAGAACGATATCGCCGGCGACAGGGCGCGCCTTGACCAGGGCCGCGCGTTCCCAGTTCTGGCCCATCGTCTCGTAGTATACCCTGGCCGAACCGAGTGAAATGGCAACGGGCGTCGAGCCCGGGTCCGGGCGCAGACGATAATCCACCCGGTGCACATAGCCTTCGGCGGTTCGCTCCTGGAGAAGCGAAGAGACGGTTTGCGCCAGTTTGACATAAAAGAACGGCTCAGCCGCCTTGCCCATCACCCGCGTCGTTGTCGCGTCGAAAAACACCGTCAGATCGATATCGGAAGAATAATTGAGTTCCCGCGCGCCGTGCTTGCCGAGAGCGAGAACCACCACGCCGCATTCTTTTTCGGGATCGGCGGGATCCGCCGGAGCAAAACGCCCCCGCTTCGCCTCATCCCGCAGAACCGCGCGCACCGCGCCCTTGACCGAAGCATCGGCAAATTCCGACAACGCGGCGGTGACTTCCTCCAGAGACCATAATCCGCCGAGGTCCGCCAAAGCCACCAGCAGCGCGTACTTCGTGCGCTCCCGACGCATGGCGCGTTTGACTTCGCCCATGGTGTCATCGTCATCATCGACAACCAACGCATAGTCGCGCTGCCGCCCGCACGCCTCGGCGGCGAGGGTTTCCGGCACGCGTTCAAGAATCGTCACCAGATGGGACGGGTCCTTCATGATAATCTGCCACAGGAACGGGGAATGATCCGCTAGGCAAAAAACCAGGCGATGGACAATATCGTCCTGCAGCAGGCTGGCCAGGGTGTCCTCGATGCCCGCTGCGGCCGCCTGTTGCATCAGATCGGCGTAGTGCTGCTCGACACGCTTGATGGACAGGAGGCGCGGCGCGGACCGTACACGGGCGACAAAACGTTCTTTCGGCGCGTCGGCGACAAGCGGCTGCGCGTCCTTTTCATTGTTCAGGCGCGGTATTCTCAGCTTTATCATCGGCTCAGGAAACCTCTGAGACTTTTCCAACCTTCCTGGTCATCATCGGAATAATCAGTCTGACGATAAGCCCGGGCCGATTGTCGTCCAGTTTGACGTGCCCCCCGTACAAATTGGCAACGGCCGCCACCAGGCTCAAACCGAGACCGAAACCCGGTTTGGTGCGGGAGGCTTCCAAGCGCGTAAAGCGTTTGAACACCCGCTCCTTATCCTTGTCGGGGATACCCTTGCCGCTGTCCGCGACTTCAATCACGACATAATTGGCATTGTGCCTCGCCGAAACCGAAATCACCGAACGCCGGTTGCCGGGGCGGTCGGAACGTCCGTATTTCAGCGCGTTGTCCAGGATGTTGGAAACAGCCTGCCCCAACAGTTCCTTGTTACCGAACACGTTGAGATTCGGTTCCATCTGGACCGCCAGTTGCACCCCCTCGTCCTCCGCCAGCGCCTCGTAGAGTTCCGCCACATCGGCGACGACGGTCGAGGCGTCAAAGAACGTCATGTTTTCGCTGGCGTGCCCGGCCTCCATGCGCGCGATCATCAACAGAGCGTTGAAAACCTTGATGAGGTCATCGGATTCCTGAATGACATATTCCAACGCGTCACGCAGGTCGTCCGCCGTCCCGGCGGTCGCCAGCGCGTCAGAGGCGCGGTTCCGCAAGCGTGTCAACGGA